>CAZVDJ010000069.1:0-12184 GCA_964626245.1 uncultured Gemmatimonadaceae bacterium | reverse complement strand
GCGAGCACGCCGTCGAGTTTCGAGTGCTCTGTGATGCCGTCGTAGATCGCGGCGCGAACATCGGTGCCTTCATCCTCGGTCGCAACATGTTCGGCCCGGTGCGTGGTCCGTGGCCCGATGACTCGTGGCGCGGATGGTGGGGTACGAACCCTCCGTATCACACGCCCACCTTCGTGCTCACGCACCACCCGCGTGCCTCGCAGGAGATGGAAGGGGGGACCGTCTTCCACTTCGTGACCGACGGCATCCACGCCGCGCTGGACCGCGCGCGCTCCGCCGCCGGGAGCCGGGACATTCGACTGCTCGGGGGCGCCGCGACCATTCGGCAGTACCTCGAGGCCCGCCTGGTCGACGAGATGCAGATCGCCGTCTCTCCCCGCCTGCTGGGCGCTGGAGAACCGCTCTTCGCCGGACTCGACCTTCCCCACCTGGGCTACCGACGCATCAGCTGCACGCCGGGCGAGAAGGCCGTCTACTATCACATCGCGCGTGGTTAGGCACGCCGCCATGAAACGACTCCTCCTGCTGGCCGCCCTCCTTGCCATCCGTCCCATGACCGGTGACAGCCTGTTGGCGCAGGTGGTGTCCGAAGACGTCAGCTTCGTCGCGGGGGGACGGACGATCCCGGGGACGATCGTGCATCCGGCATCGGGGAGGGGGCCCGGGCTCTTGCTCCTGGCGGGGAGTGGCCCCACCGATCGCGACTGGAACAGCGCCCTGCTCCAGGGAAAGAACGGCAGCGGGCGTCTCCTGGCCGAAGCGCTGGCCGCCCGCGGCATCACGGTGTTGCGCTTCGACAAGGCGTTCAGCGGGCGCAATCCGGGGCTGCCGATCGCCGACCTGTCGCTCGACACCTATCGCGACGAGGCAACCGCCGCATTCGAACTCCTGCGGTCGCGCCCCGAGGTCGATCCCACCCGGCTGTTCGTCGCCGGCCACAGCGAGGGCGGGATTCACGCCACGCGACTCGCGCAGTTGCTCGGCGCACAGATGCGCGGCGTGGTCCTCATCGCGGCGCCGGGACGTTCACTCGCGGAGATCCTCGAGGTGCAGCTGGAGCAGAACGTGCTCGCACCGACCATCGGCGCCGAACAGGCGCGAGCGGAGATGGGGCCCATACGGGCGGCGCTGCGCGCGTTTGTTGCAGGCGAGTCGGTCGATCCGAAGACGGCATCGTCGCGCCCGCAGGTGGTCGGCATCCTCTCGGCGCTCATGGCCCCGCCGGTGGCACGCATCGGTCGCGCGCTCGCGTCGTTCGATCCGGCGCAAGGTGTCGCGTCGGTCCAGGCGCCGGTGCTGGTGTTGCAGGGGGGCAAGGATGTGCAGGTCGACCCGCTCGACGCCGAACGCCTGGTGGCGGCCCGCAAGTCGGCCAGCAAGGCGGTCGACTACTTCCTGATCCCGACGGCGGACCACGTGCTCAAGACGGAGCCGTTGTCGCTGGCGGAGCTCCGGGCAAATCCGCAGGCGACCACGATGAAGTACAACGCCGCGGATCGTTCGCTCGCCGCCGACCTGGTCGACACGCTGTCCCGCTGGATTCGCGAGCACTGAGGGCTGGCGTCGAGGACGTCGATGCACGCTGCGTTCATTTCGTACGCGCGCGAGGACGAGGGGATCGCCGCTGCGCTGCAGTCGGCGCTCATCGAGATGGCGCGCGCGAGCCCGACCGCCGGGCAGGAGCAACGGCTCCGCGTCTTTCGTGACGTGACGAACCTTGTTCCAGGTCCCGCACTGCCCGACAGCCTCCGCAGGGAGCTCGCCGCGTCCGAGAAGTTGGTCATTCTGGCGTCGCCGAACGCCGTGCGCTCGGGGTGGGTCGCGTTGGAGCTGCAGAGCTTCCTGGAGACCAGGAGCGCCGACGATGTGGTCGTCGTGCTGGTGGGCGGCACACTGGCCTGGGATGATCAACGACGGATCTACTCCCCTGTGGAGGGGAATGCGTTTCCGGACCTGGGACGCTCCGTCTTTGCCGCCGAGCCGATTCACCTGGACCTGCGCGCGGCCGCGGAGTCCAAGCGCCCGCCCACGCTTCGCGACGACTCGTTCCGGAATGACGTCGCCTCGCTGCTAGTCGCCATCGTCGGCGGGCGGAAGGATGACGTGGTCGGGCACTACGTGGAGACGTACCGGCAGCAGCGCGCGGAACTCTCCTTCAACCTCGGCTTCAGGGGAGCCATTGGCTTCGCCGTGGCGGTGCTCCTCACCGCCGTGCTGCTGCGAGTGCTGCAGCAGACGCTCGCGGATACTGATGTCCGGCTCTTCCATCCGAGACTGTCGATTGCACTCATCATTGCGGTGTGCGTGCCGATCCCCGGCCTGGGAGCGCTGGCGTGTCGACTCGGGATGCGCGGCTATCTCGCGTCGATGGCAGCGCTCACGCTGGCCGTCCCCTTCTTCGCCGCGGGGACGCTGCGAGCGTTCGGCGATTCTAAGTTCGATGAAATCGGCCTCGCCGCCGCCAGCTTGGTGGGTTTCGGATTGGCAGGCCTCGCCTTCTCCAGGTTGGCCCCCGCGTTTACGGCGAAACGTGTCGTGGCGGCCTTTGCATCGGGCAGCCTGCTCGCCTCGCTTCTGTTTCTCCTGTTCAATGGGCTGCGTCAGGGCGAGACCGATTTTCAGATCTTTGCCTTTCCCTGGTTCATCGAGCGACTCTCGCTCGTCGTCAGGTCCCTTCCGATAGTTGCGGAGTCACTCGCCTGCTGGGCGGCGGCGATTGCGTGCGCCGCTGTCATCGGCGCGCAGCTGGGCATCGCCCGGGCGCAGGTGGAGCTGCCGGCGCTGATGAGCGCCCCGTCCAGGAGCGTCCTGCAACGGCATCGGCGAGGGGTGCAGCTGGCGGCCAGTTCCGTGGCCGTCGCGGCCCTGTTGTTGGTGCTGTATGCCCGCTCCCCGTGGCACCAGAAGGGAGCGCTCGCGAAGGAGCTCGATCCGTCGGCGCTGAAGGAGAAGTTGGGAGGCGGGCACTGGCTCGGGTCGACTGCACGACTCGTGCGCTTCGGCTTCCAGGTACGCGATGCGCTGGCGCGCGCCGGTCGGCAGCTGTCGGCGCAGTCGATGTCCGCGCTCACCCACGAGTGGATTGGCAACTACCTGGCGCGCGTGGATGATCGGAGCATCGAGGATCCCGGTCTCCCGGAGGTTCTGTACGCCCATGCAGGCGAAAGCGAGCCACTCCTGAGACGTGCACTTCGAGATGCTAAGGGAACGCCCGACCGCCTGGCGTTGCTCTCGCGCGTGGCGAGACGGATGGGCGCGACAGGGGTCGCGGACACGGCCTTGAACCGAGCGCTCGCGGGTCTCTCGCCAAGCAGCACCGCAGACATGCGTGGGCAGGTCGCGGTGGCGCTCGCCGAGGCGCGGCGGGTCGAGGAGGCGACAGCGCTGCTCGAGGCATCCGGCATGGCGATCACGCTCGATGGCGTTCCGTGCAACCAGGACTTCGCGAACCTGCTGTGGGTCACCGGTGTGTGGAAGAGGCTCCCTGAGCCGGTGAGGCGCGAGTGGAGCTGCAATTCCGGAGTCGCCGTGGCCATGGCGCACGACAGGCGTTGGGACGAGGCCATGGCGGTGCTCGATTCGTCCCGACATCTCCTGGGATTCTGGGACACCAGCATTCTCGCCGTAACGTCCGCTGCCGCGGACCAAGGGCGCTTCGACCTCGCACAGCGCGCGGCGGTTCTGCTGCGGACGCCCGACAACCGGCGGAGATACTCGGAGAGCCAGTTTGCCATTGCTGAACGCGCGTTCTCTCGTCGCGACAAGCGTGCCTTTGCCGCAGCCGATTCGAACTTGCAGGCGCTGCTGAGCGACGAAGGACAGACCGTGAACGACCGTGCCATCGTTCAGCTCGAGTACTGGAGACTCCTGTACCTGGCGGGGCGCCACGACGAGGCCGACCAGACGCTCAGGGCCATGTCGCCCTCAGTTGAGGCTGCGGAGGCGCTGGTGTCGCAGGCTGCCGCGGAGATGAAGGACCAGCACACAACGTCGGCGGAGAGATCGCTGGCGAGAGCGTGGAAGATACTGCACCTGTCGGGAGGGCGTCTCGACCCACCGTGCGAGACCCTGGGGAGGATCTCGGCGCTGATTCTCTCGATGAACCAGCGGGTCAACGCGCGGACCATTGCGTCGGAATGCAGGCCCTGGCGCTTCGAGCACTATTGGCTCGAGCGCTATGTGGCGTTGGCGGGCGTCCTCGACGCCTACACGCGGTGAGCGGGCCAGGCGCCAGGGAGCTGGGCGTGTGGTAGTGGCTCCCTCCGGAATAGCCAGCGCGGCGTCGCAAGCGGACGGAGCCATCGGCAGCACTGCGTACGTGGATCAGCTAGATGGAGTCCAGGTCGCGTGACGCTATTCCTGCGTCCAGTTGTCGGACACTCTCCCTGCGCCTCAGATCCTTGTGGGGGCTACGCGCGCACCGCAGCTGCAACGCAAGGCACTTCCCGGCAAGAACGTGGCTCAGTGGGCGCCACGCGATGATCACGCTCCCATTCTTGCAGGCACTTGTAGAGCGATCGGATGCCCGTGTAGTTGTGCGCCTCGATGAGGGACGCAACGGGTAGGCACTGACTCCGCTGCTCGGCGCTCAGCGTGGCATCGCAGGCGAGCAATCGAAGGTAAGGTCGAAGTGTCGGGATGACGTCGTCGCGCTTCACCAGCTTGCTCTCGAGCGCATACGCGATCTGATTCAGGTAGTAGAGCAGCCAGTCGAACGCGTCCACGACATCACACGCGTCCGATTCCATCACCTCCTGTCGGGAATACTGCTCGAGGATCGTCCGCACCTCGCTCCACTCGTATTGCCGGGGCTCACTCCAGGGAAAATCGTATCTCCGCGCTGTGTGGCGCCAGTCCATGATCTGCACGCCCACGCTCGCGTAGGGATGGTCGTGAATCTCCTGAAGGAGGCGCCGCGCCTCGTGAGCCTGACGCCATCGCAGTTCAGTCCGTCGAATTCTGTTCTCGTTCTCATCGGCGATCCGTCGCCGGATATCCTCTTGAAGGATTCTTCGCCGCTCCAACAAGACGCCGAGCACAGTAGCCACGACTGCAATGAGTCCTGCCACTGATAACGAGAGCTCGACGCTTTCGCGTACGCACGGTTTCAGGTCGCTTTCAGCGTCCCGAAGGTGTGGGGATGGCTCGCAGCCCAATGCGAAGATCGTAGCGAAGGAAATCGTGAGGGTGATTACCAGGACGCCTATGGCGTCGTACGTCTGAAAGGACCTCGCCGCATGCCGACCCCGCGGCGGTGAGGGCATCGCAGCCATTGACATCGTCGCGTTCCATCCTGAAACACACTGGGAGTGAACTCTCACACTCATCCCTTTTGACGTCCGCAACGACGGAAATTTCTCCAGCATGGGTTGTCACGACCGACCTACACGCACCACCGCGCCGAGGTCGACCTCCACCATGGCATGCGGACGACTAGTGAAAGAGACGCGCCCCCCCCACTGCGAATTCTCCCTCGTCTGTCCGTCACATCTGACCAGTGACCCATCAGCAGGATTGGGCGACGCGCGAAGGCCACCCTCGCCTCGGTACCCATGGCCAGTCACGACCCAGTTGAGCGAGCCAGACGACGAGTCCGCGACCGATTCGGTTCCGCGTTCGCGGAGAAGTCGAGTGCCGCACTGTGTACGGCGCTGAGCATGATCGAGTCTCCCCGTGTACTCCCGCGTGAGGCGACGGCCCTCGAAACGGACTTCCCGTCCGCCGCGCTGGAGGCAGTTCGACCGGCCGCGAGCGATCGTCTCATGGGGATCGTTCTCGAGTTCGAGGGCCGCAACGAGTCGAGGCGTGACGCGAGGGGTGGCGAGGTCGAGGAGATCCGCCGAACCGCGGACTGGTCGGACGTTCGCGAGGCCGTCCGACGAATTCGTGATCGAGACCCAAGGGCTGGAATGGAAGCCAGCCAGATCCTTCGCGTGGTGGAAGTCACCGCGCGCCGGGATGCGTTTCACCGGCTGGCGGGTGCGGTCATCACGGAAATCGAGCGCGGTGCGCGTGGATGGGTTCA
This sequence comes from uncultured Gemmatimonadaceae bacterium, assembly GCA_964626245.1. Lineage (GTDB taxonomy): Bacteria > Gemmatimonadota > Gemmatimonadetes > Gemmatimonadales > Gemmatimonadaceae > SCN-70-22. The sequence continues at coordinate 6,159 of CAZVDJ010000069.1, read as the reverse complement.
CCCTGGACCGGAGGCGCTTGCCGCAACAACCACTCCCTCCTCGGCAACCGAGGTGTGCTGGCTCAACGAGACAGTCCGGTCGTGGGTCCCTGCGGGAGTCCTGACCGAAGTGGCTGCGGACCCACGCGTAAGGGGCTTGGACCTTCCGCGGCGTATCATGCCAGAACTCGACGTTTCAGCCGTGAGCGTCGGAGCCCCCGCGTACCGCCTGCAGCACCAGCTATCTGGCCGAGGTGTACTCGTCGGCGTCATCGACAGCGAGGTCGCGTCGCTGCACCCGGCCCTTCGTGGGCGCGTGGTCCAGAAGCACAACTACTCGCACGAGAACTGGGGCAACCCCGATGCGCACGGGACCGCTGTCGCCGGCATTATCGCGGGACGTGGCGCCGCGGTCGGCGGATGGGATGGCATCGCGCCGGATGCGACGATCTATAACTACAAGGTGTTGGCCACGAGCCGCTTGCTGAACGCCGACGACTTTGGTGGAGCACTAGCCATTCAGCAGGCGCTGGAAGACGGCGTGCACATCGCGAATTGCTCGTGGGGCGCAGGGCCGGTCGGCCAGACAAAGTCGCGGGAGGCGCGAGCCTGTGACGCAGCCTGGGCAATGGGCCTCATGATCGTGAAAAGCGCTGGCAACCGGGGTCCCGGCCCATCCACGTTCACAACACCCGCGGACGCCGACGGCGTCATCGTGGTCGGGGCGACTGATCGGGAGGGGCTTGCCCTGCAGGACTACAGCAGCCGAGGTCCGCTTCCCGGTGGTCGGCGAGCGAAGCTTCTGCTCTGCCCCGGCGGCGCGCCGGAACGCGGGATCGGTAGCTGCACTGTTGCCGGAGGATTCGACGACTGCGGACACGGCACGAGTTACGCGGCACCGCACGTGGCCGGTCTGCTGGCATTGCTCCTCGAACAGGATCGCGATGCAAGCCCCGATGACCTGCGACAACGGTTGTTCGCGAGCTGTAGGCGCCTGCCGGGAGAGAGCGATGAAGCCCAAGGTGCGGGTTTTCTCTCGCTCTGATCACGACGGCCCGACGTGAAGCTCGGCGCGTCAGTCCCGGTCGGGCTCCAGCACCCGTGCGATGTCGATCGACGCCACTTCGTCGCATTCGGTCAGGAGCTCCAACGCCCGAGTCGGAACACGTGCACGCAGCGTCTGATTGATCCAGGCTCGGCCGACGATCTGGCCGCCCGCGGAGCTGACGATGCGCTCGACCGACTGCGATTCACGCTCAAACGTGTCCTGACGAGCGCGAATCGCATCGGAGCGCGAGCGCTGGCGGTCGTGCGGCGGCTCCTGGACCAAGGCATCTCTTGGCGAGAGCTCGACGACGACGTCGACGTAGTCAGTCGCCTCGACTCCGCGGACCCGCGCGGCGAGCGACTCGGTGAGTTTGTTCGCCCTCATTTCTTCGCTCCTCGCCGGAACTGCACTCCACGGTCCGGCTCAAACTTGTAGCACGGAATCTACCACGTAGCTCAGGATTGCCGCATGATACTGAGACTGCCGTCGGGACTCGACGCACGCTGGATCGCCGCCGTACTCGCCATCGCCTCTCCGCTCCTTGCCTTGTGGCCGGCGCCCCCCCCATCGGACCAGCGGGAGAGCAGCCCTAAGCCAGCGACGAGCCAGGAGGGCGCGCCGCCGGCCGCGAAGCGCGCCGGGCTCTCGTGGCTGGAGACCGGATCCGTCGAATTCCGATACCCGGAGACAGCGTTCGGGCAGCGAGACTCGGTACATGCGTCCACGTTTGTCGTGAACCCCGGACCGAGCGCGGTGGAGCTGAAGGCGTGGCTGGTTCTTCGCAGGGTCGACGGCAGCTACCTCCGCTCACGAACGGTCGTCGTCGCGCCCGGGCGCATCGGCGTGGGGCTCTACCCCGTCCACCTCAGCACGTCAGGCGCCTCGGACCGCTATGCCAGCGGGTACCTGCTTCTCTCCAATGGTGACTCGACGTTGCCCGCTCGCGTCGCGAATGTGTCTTCACCGCCGAGCTGCATGATGCACTGGCTCCTGGTTTCTACGCTCGCGATCGCGCTCGTCGTCTTCATCCTGGTGCACGAGAAGGACAATTCTCGCGACCGACTCGAGCGCCGGCTGTCTTCCCCAGGTTGGGATTTTTCGAAGAGCTGGGCGACCAACATCACGCTGTTCGGAAGCATCGTCACGAGCCTGCTCTCGCTCTCCGTCCTTCCCCAGCAGACCGTCTACGGTGGGCGCAGCACTTATGCGACCCTTGCCCTCATGTCGACAATCATCGTCGGGCTCGGCCCCGCCGTCTTCGCAATGGCGAGCGCCCGTAACGGTGGCGAGGGGGGTACCGTACGAGCGATGCTCTTCGCTGGCCTGCTCACACTGTGGGGGGCGGCGGCGCAAGTCGGACTGGCGCTGCTTCTCTTCATGGAGCTCGGACACGGTGGGTTGCTCGCGTGGCCAAACGTCATCACGCTCGTCACCGCTGGCGCGCTGCTGGGCGTCGCGATGGTGTCGAACGCCTGGACCTCGCTCGAGCGAATCGCCGATGGTGCAAACCCTCCGAGCGGGGCAGGGCTCGAGGCGATCGCTCGTACTGAATGGTCGATCCTGTAACGATCAAGGCCCCGGCACGCACCCCGCCCACGCGTCTTTACCGACTTCAACCTTCGCGGCTACTTCAGCAGGCTCAGGCCGATCCCGAAGTTCACACCCACCATCAGCGAGATATACGCGCGATCATCGATAGATGGTTCGGACCGCTTCGAGCGCCAACCCAGCGCGAGCGCACTCGAGAAGCCCTGGTCGGTCGCCTGCCGCAGGAGAATCGGGAGCTCCACGCCTACCCTCCGCTCTCCACGAAGATCAAGCGTCAGACGAGGGCTGATCCCGACTGTGCTGTTCGCGAACCATCGCATTTCCGTCGTCGCCAGCAAATCGTCGCTTTTGCCGGGTCCCGCGAGCGCGACCGTCCGACACTGCAGTGACGGTTCCGCCCCCGTGCGCACGCAGAACTGACGCGGCGTCCCTCCGGCGAAGCTACGCTCCGCACGCAAGCTCGCTGTTGTCAGCACGCCGGTTGTCGGGAAATAGATGCCTCCACCGATGACCAGCGCGCCCGGCGACTCCGTCTGACTCGAGAAGGTCGCGCTGGTCGTGTCAGCAAACTTGTACGTCTGCCGGCCCCACTCCGCGCCGAACCCGAACAGGTAGATGCGACCGAAGTCGACCTGTTTCTGTAGTGTCGCTCGCTCTCGCTCTCCTACAAAGCTGCCCGAGTTGCACTGCTTCGTAGCAAGAGAGTCGGCGACCTCCGCCAAGCGGCGCTCAGCCTCTTCGGATGTCTTCGCCTGCATCGCCGCTTGGATCGGTGCACGCAGTTCAGGCCGCACCAGCAGTGGATCACGAAAGTAGGATCTGCAGAGCGCCTTCATCGCGTCGACATTGAGGCCCCACTTCCAGCGTTGCGCATTGAGACCCACGGCGACTTTGGTGGTTGCCCGCATTCCAGAAAGGTCGGCGAGGACGACTGGTACTGTCGCGTCGCTCTCGTCCAGGGCGCCCGAGAGCGCAAACCATGGATTCCACTCGACAGCACCCGATCCTCGCGTGATCCCGAACGAGGCCCGGGCCAGCTTCTCCTTGTTGACGATCGCCGCGAGCAGCGACGGCTGAACAACCTGCGTGCCGGCGACTGCCCCCGCACCGCTCAGCGTTCGCGTTGCCGCCTGCGCCTTGTCCACCCGCTGAGGGCGAGCGTCGCCCGACTGCTGTGCGGCGAGCGAACTGGCTGCGAGAACTGACAGCAGCGATACGCTGCCAACGAGAACCACGATGCGATCGGTCATGTCTGGAATTGGCAGAAGCCGGCGGCCGTCCTTGCTTCGTCGATGGTGCCACTCGAATCACATCCGGTGCCTTCCGGTGCCGTGACCTTGACGCTCCAGGTAGTGCCTGCTGGGCCAACGGCAATCCACTCCAGTGTGTTCGTGCGACCAGTGTCTACGCTTGCATGTGCGAGTCCACCTTGAAACGTCAAGCGCTCACCATTGAGCTTTGCGCTCAACTTCCCACCCGAGCCCACAGAAGCGGCAACGGTCACCGAAACGGCGGCCTCGGCCGCTCCACTCGGGCGAAACTCGGCTTCTGCTGCGAACGCTGCGGCGAGCCGTGGTCGAGACGCGGCTCTCCGCATGGGCTCGCTCGCACGTCGTCTCGATGCTTCGCTCGCGAGCGTATTGAACGGGCGCACCAGCTGAATCGGCGTGCCGTTGATGTGCGTCAGCGCACCGCGCCACGCCAGCTCATAAAGACGACGCAGGTCATCCCGATCATCGTGGGTGAGCATGCTGTGCTCGCCGTAGTTCATGATCGAGAACTTGCTGTGGGTTCCGAAGATCTCGCTGGGCCACTCCTTCTCGCTGATGTTGGCGAAGAAGTGGCGCAATCCGAAGATGTGGCCGATTTCGTGGATCAGCGTTTCCACCTGCTCTGCCCGAGACTGGAAGAACAGCTTCGGGTACAGCGTTAGGCGGTGGCGACCCTGATCGGGGAAGAAGGCACTCGCGAGGACGCAGCCACTGAGATCGCAGTCGTCGCTTGGCCGCATTGCGATCTCGAAGTCCCAGACGTCGTCATCCTCGGTGAAGCGCACGGGAGCCGCGTCCCCCCACGCCAGCAGCGCCTCCCCAACGAGCTTTCGAATGCTGGCCTTCGCCGCAGCCGGGTTTTCGAAGTGCGCCATCGAGCGTTCCTGGAATCGCCACCGCAGTGTCGAACCCTCCGCCCACAGCGGGATGAACCCCTCGCTTGCGTGGACCACGATCTCGAGTGGTGATCGGCCCGACGGCTGCGCCCTCCCCCGGGATTCGGTATCGCAGACGATCCCGGGGCCAAGAAGATGAACGCGCGATTTGTCCGCGCGTGTCGGAATCCCGGAGGAGCGAAGTCGGAACGCGCTATCCTCGGGCTCCCGTGGTCCTTCTGCGCCCCTGCCGCGTTTGCGTGACGATGGTGCCATGCTCGTCCCTCTGGAGATAGTCGGAAGGTGGATCAAGCGCCGGGCACGCGCATGAGCTACCCGTAGAGTGGTGCCGCTGCAGCTGACTCGCTCCGACGGATGCCAAAGCGCATCCGGTCTGCCTCTCTCTTGGACGGACAGTCAGCGCCGAATTCGCGGTGGGGCGTGCGCCAGAGACAGGAGTCCGCCCCACTCGTGGCGCGCGAGCTCGTCACCGAGTCATGACTACGTCGGCGAGGAGATCGGCGGTCTGTATCCTGCCATCTGTCTACCGCCCCCCACACCCATACAACGCCCGCGCCATCCCGTCGCGCTCCTTCGCACACTGCCCCGCCAGCAGCTGCCCCACCTGCCGCCGGATCGTGTCCAGCGTCTCCCGCTGCACCAGCGCTGCCGCCGCAACGACCGAGTCCTGGCGCGCATTCGCCACCTCGATCGCCTCCAGCCGTCGGGCCGGCGGCAGCGTCTGGAAGCCCAGCGTCGCCACGATCCCGGCCGCAATCGCCAGTGCCCACCAGGCGCGCTGGACGTCGGGAAGGGCGCGCCACCACACGGCCGGCTCGCGCGAGGCGCGAGAGGCAGGGCATGTCGTGAGCGGCAAACCGCACCGCGCGGCGCGAGCGCGCTTCCCGCTCCGCTCGCTCACGGCTCCACCTTCACCATGAACGTGGCGCTTGCGCCATCGCTGGTGATGGACGACAGCCGGCCGCCCATCGCGCGCACCACCACGCTGGTCACGCCGGCGGCCATCCCCCGCATGCCGCCCGCCCCCATGGCAGCAATGCGCGGATTGCTCACCATGTACAGCGGGACGAAGCGCGGCGCCACGGTGCCATCGGCACGCACGGCCGTCAGGCGCAGGGCGGGCACCGGATCGATCACCTCCCCCACGCGCAAGCGCAGCGTGTCGGTTGCCATCGTGAGCTGCGCGACCTCCGAGTTGATGGCCCCGGCCTTCGCCAGCGCCACACTGTCGCGCTGTGCCCAGCGCGACGCCTCGTCAGCGCCGGGCGCGGGCGCTATCGAGGCCAGAATCCCCTCGGTCGCCGCCGCCCCTGTCACGGCGCCCGCCGCGCGCGGCGGCTCGGTCGCGGGTGCCGCCCCTGCGTTCGCCACGGCGCGGCCCCGGGGTCGCGATGATCGCCCACCTGGTGTTCCCCCA
>CAZVDJ010000068.1:0-12205 GCA_964626245.1 uncultured Gemmatimonadaceae bacterium | reverse complement strand
GGTGAGTTGCGTCGTGTCCTTGCCGTCGAGCGAGACGATCCAGACGTTGTCGCCGCCGCTGCGATCGGAGACGAAGACGACCTTCTTCCCGTCGGGGGAGAAGCGGGGCTGGGCGTCGAACGCCATCCCGCTCGTCAGGCGCGTCGCCTTGCCGCCGGTGATCGGCAGCGTGTAGAGGTCGCCCAGCAGGTCAAAGACGATCTGCTGGCCGTCGGGCGAGACGTCGAGCGAGATCCAGGTCCCCTTGGTGGTGGTGAAGGTGTGCGTACGCGCCGTCTTGAGGGGGAGGGTGACGGCGGCGGCGCCGCCAGGCGCACCGGCGGGGGGGCCGCCCTGCGCGAGGGCGGCGGTGCACGGTGCCGCCAGGACGAGCGCGGCGAGGGACAGGGAGAGGCGTTGGCTCATCGAACGGCTCACGGGTGGTCGTCATTCCGGCCGGCCGGCCGAACAGGGGCCGGGGACATTCACGAACGATACGGCCAAAGCCCGCGCCAGTGCCACCGGACGTGCGTCGTCCGACTCGGACCGCGACGACTGGCGATCAGGACGGGACGACCCGTCCCGCAGCGAGATGGGCGTGACGGCTGATCCCGCTAGCGCTGCTTGGCGGCGGGGGGCAGCGCCTGCACCCTCGCGCGGAAGTCCCGGTAGAGCGGCGTGTCGGTCGTGAGGCGAGACAGCTCCTCCGATGACCACTCGGCGATGAGGGAGCGGGTGTAGGCAATGCGCTCCTCCTCGTACGGGTGCGTCCGGAACCAGGCGTCGAGCCCTCCCGGGTTGGTACGGCGCTCCTTGAGCAGCGTCTCGAGCATGGCGGGGATCCCCAGCGGAGAGACGCCGGCTCGTACGACGAGGCGCACTCCGTCCTGGTCGGCCTGGCGCTCGTCGTCGCGGCTGTATTTGGCGAAGATCGCCGCCCCCCCCACCTCGATCCCCACCTGTGCCGCGGTGGACTGGCAGGCCCCGGTCAGGACGCAAACGAGCGTGAGGCCCACGTTGGCGCGTTCCACCGACTCGATCTGCTTGACCGCGTGCCGGCGCGTGACGTGACTGATCTCGTGCGCGAGGACGCCGGCCAGCTGGTCCAGCGTCGCGGCGCGATCCACCAGGGCGCGTGTGACGTAGACGTAACCGCCCGGGAGGGCGAAGGCGTTGACGTCCTCGAGGTTCACCACGGTAAAGCGCCAAGCCAGCCCCCGCGTGTCGGCGATGGAGGCCAGCGAGTCGCCAAGCCGCTGCAAGTACGCCGCGATCTCCGGCACGCGAACGACGGGGAGCTGCGCGTCGATCTGCTCGGCGTAGACGGCTCCGATCTCGACTTCCTTGCGGTGGGAGATGGAGCAGGCCGCCAGCGCCACGAGCAGTCCCGCCGCGAGCAGCAGGGGCAGCCGGGGTTGCAGGGGCTGCAGGGGTTGCAGGGGTTGCAGGGGTGAGCCGCGGGCGACCCGCCCGGATGTCCAACACAGGCCCGTCATGCGAGACTCGGCGGGGGTGGTGGCTCCACGGTGCGGGGAGGCGCCGCGACGGTCTGTCAGGCGTGCGCCGTGAGCGCGTCGGGTGGAACGGCGCGGGGAGATCCCACAGCCGGCGGCGGGGGACGTACGCCGGGGGGGGCGGCTAGATTCATCGCATGTCGTGGAACCGCCTCATCCTCCAGCTCATCGGCGCCGCGCTCCGGCGACCGTCGCTGGCCATCGACCTCGTGCGCGTGGGATGGCGCTTCCGCGCGCGCGGCTGGTACGCGCGGTTCCCCTTCCTTCCGCTTCCATCGCGCCCGTACGTGCGCTGGCGCATGCACACCGCGTACGGCGATCCCGACATCGTTCCGCCCGCGGAGGACATCATCCGCTACGCGCGGTGGGTGGGGACGCAGCCGTAGCTGGCCCCGGCACGGCGACCGCTCCCACGCTCGAGCAGCGGCTGGAGCGCGAGGCGTATGCGCTGGGCTTCGACCTGTGCGGCTTTGCGCGGTTGGGGCCGGCGGAGAGCGCCGCGGCATACGACGACTGGGTCGCGCGCGGCCACGCCGGGAGCATGGGGTACATGGCGCGCAACGCCGAGCTGCGGCATGACACGCGGCGCCCGCATCCCGGTGCCGTGAGCGCCATCGTCGTGGGGATGTCGTACGGCGGGCGTGAGCCCGGCGGGCCCGTGGCGCGCTATGCGCGGGGCGAAGACTATCACGAGGTGATGCGGGCACGGCTCCGCCAGCTGCATGCTCGCCTGGAGGCGTTGGCGGGAGCGCCGGTGGACGCCCGCGCGTACGTGGACACCGCCCCCATCCTGGAGCGGGACCTGGCGCGGCGCGCCGGGCTGGGGTGGTTCGGGAAGAACACGAACCTCATCAACCCGGACATCGGCTCGTTCTTCTTCATCGGCTCGCTGTTCGTCGCACTGGAACTGGTGCCGAGTGCGCCGTTCGAGGCCGACCGCTGCGGGACGTGCACGCGCTGCCTGGAGGCGTGTCCCACCGATGCGTTTGCCGCCGAGCGTCAGCTGGACGCGCGGAAGTGCATCTCGTACCTCTCCATCGAGCTGCGCGAGGCGATTCCCGAGGCGTTGCGGCCGATGGTGGGGGAGTGGGTGTACGGGTGCGACGTGTGCCAGGAGGTGTGTCCCTGGAACGTGAAGTTCGCGCGGCCGTTGCCGGAGGGGTCGCCGTTTGCGGCGCGCGAGGCGTTAGGCGGGAAGGAGGCGCGTCAGCTCGCACGCGAGCTGCTGGAGATGACGCCGGACGCGTTCAACGGCGCATTCCAGGGCTCGCCGATGAAGCGGGCGAAGCTGCGGGGGTTGAAGCGCAATGCCGCGGTGGTGCTGGGCAACGTGGGGACGGCGGAGGACGTCGACGTGCTCACGCGCGCCCTCGACGACGAGGAGCCGCTCGTGCACCCGCACGCGGCGTGGGCGCTCGCCCGGGTTGGCGGCTACGACGACACGACGCGGTAGCGCAACCAGAGCACGTCGTCCGCCCGCCGCTCCACGTGCTCGAGCGCGAGCCGGTACGGCGCACTCCCCTCCCTCACCACGTCGAAGAGTGCCGGCGTCCCCATGCGTCCGTCCGCCAGCGGGGCGACAAGCAGGCTCACCTCATCGACGAGCCCGGCCCGCAGGAAGCTCCCATTGATGCGCCCCCCACCCTCGAGCATGAGGGTTCGGTCTCGACATCTCACGCCTCCAGGCGTTCGATCGTCACCGACACCTTCCCAGGGCGACGCAGCATGTCGGCGGCGCCTTCGATACGGCCGAGCTTGACCAGCCCGTGCGCGTAGCCCGAGTCCTTGTAGAACAGGGCGAGGTTTCCCCACGGCGAATAGTACGCGATATCGCCCGCAGACGGCGCAGTGCCGGCGGGCGCCCCAGCCGTCGACAGCCGACGCGGCAGATCGGCGATCTTCTCGGTGGCCTCGTAGTCCTCCAGCACGAGCGCCAACGGCAACAGCGCGGCGAAGTCGCGCGCCGCCGCGCCTTCATCAAGTGTCGCCGCGAACGACGCACCCTCCACGAGGAGTCGGATCTTCATCGCCCGTCTCCTCACACGGTCAGCATCGTCTTGATCGCGCGGCGCTCGTCCATCGCGCGATACCCTTCGGCCGCCTGCTCCAGCGGCAGCGTCAGGTCGAACACCTGGCCGGGGTTGATCGCGCCGGTCAGCTCGCGCTCGATCAGGTCGGGGAGATAGCGCCGGACGGGGGCCGGGCCACCGTGCAGGTGCACGTGCGAGAAGAAGAGCGGCGCGCCGTCCAGCGAGACACCGTGCGGGACGCCGACGTAGCTCACGTGGCCACCCGGGCGCGTGGCATGGATCGCCTGCCACATCGACTCCTGCGTGCACACGCACTCGAGCACCGAGTCGGCGCCGACGCCGTTCGTGAGTTCATTGATCCGCGCCGCGCCTTCGTCGCCGCGCTCCGTGACGACGTCGGTCGCGCCGAACGCGCGCGCCAGCCGCGTCCGCGTCTCGTGCCGGCTCATGGCGATGATCCGTTCGGCGCCCATCTGCCTCGCCGAGAGCACGCCGAGCAGTCCCACGGCGCCGTCGCCGACGACGGCCACCGTCGCGCCCGGCTTCACCTGCGCTGCGTCGGCCGCAAACCATCCGGTACCTAACACGTCGGAGACGGCGAGCAGGCTCGGGATCATCGACGCGTCGGGCATCTCGCGCGTGGCCACCAGCGTGCCGTCGGCGTTGGACACTCGCAGCAGCGGGGCCTGCGCCCCCAGCATGAACTCGCGGTTCACGCACGAGGACTGGTAGCCATGCCGACAGTGCGGGCAGGTGTTGTCCGACGTGGCGAAAGAGCCAACGACGAACTGACCCTTCCGCACGAGTTTCACCGCGCTCCCGACCTCCTCGACCACGCCGACGTACTCTTGGCCCATCGGCGTCGGTTGGTCGATGGGCTGCGCGCCGCGGTACGGCCAGAGGTCGGAGCCGCAGATGCAGCTCGCCGACAGGCGCAAGATCGCGTCGGTGGGCTGCTGGATGACGGGGTCGGGGCGCTCTTCGACGCGCACGTCGCCCGGGCCGTACAGGATCGTTGCCTTCATGCGCTCTCTCCTCTCGTGATGCGTGGCGTCGACAGCGAAGCGGTGGCGCACGAGGAGCGGTCGACTCGCCCGTGTCGCGATCGCGCTTCGGCGTCTCCTCCAATCAAGGGCGATCGACACCACGCATCTACTTGACGACGCTGTACGGCCTTGTAAGCATTGCTTCACAATGGCCGAGGACCTGAACGCGATGGGGGTGTTCGCCGCCGTGGCCGAGGCGCGGGGCTTCCGCGCCGCCGGCGAGCGGTTGAGCATCAGCGCCTCGGCCGTCAGCCAGTCGCTGCGGAAGCTCGAGGCACAGCTCGGCGTCACGCTCGTGCGGCGCACCACGCGCAGCGTCCACCTGACCGAGGCGGGCGAGCGGCTGTACGGAGCCGTGCGCCCTGCGCTCGAGGAGGTGCGGGCTGCCGTTGCCGCGGTCGGGGAGCTGAGCGACGCGCCACGCGGCACGATCCGGCTCCTCATCGGGACCGCCGCCGACCCCGTGCTCACCCGGCTCCCGCTCGCCGACTTCCTGGCCGCTCATCCCCACGTTCGACTCGACGTCGTGGTGAACGACGCGGTCGTCGACATCGTGGGCGAGGGCTTCGACGCCGGGATCCAGCTCGGCGAGGTGATCGACCGCGACATGATCGCCGTCCCGGTGACGGGGGACATCCGCATGACCGTCGTCGGGTCTCCCGCGTACTTCGCGCGGCGCCCGAAGCCGCAGCACCCGCGCGACCTGGTCGACCACGAGTGCCTCGCCTGGCATCGTTCGCCGGAGGTTCCTGCGTACCGGTGGGAGTTCACCGAGGCCGGACGGGAGTTCGTGGTCGCGGTCCCTGGACGCGTGCTCTCGACCGACGCGGCGGTCAACATCCGCCTGGCACGCGATGGGTTCGGGCTCACCATCGTCTACGAGGACATGGTGCGCGACGAGGTCGCGCGCGGGGATCTCGTGCCGGTGCTCGAGGCGTTCTGCGAATCGTTCGCCGGCTACTACCTCTACTACCCGGAACGTCGGCACGCCTCGCCGGCGCTGCGGGCGCTCGTCGACTTTCTTCGCGACGCCCGTCGCCCCACCCCGCGGCGCCCTGTGGCGTCGAGTCGGGGCGCCGCTTCCAGCCGATCCGCTCGGGTCTCTCGCGGGGGTGGGCGGCGTTAGGCGGGCATGACGGGCCTGGCGGAGGCGCCACGCGGCATGACGCCGGCCGCGTACATCGAGACCGCTTGCAGCTCGGCGAGGAAGCGGGCGAGGCTGGCGAGTAGAAGCTCACCACCCTAGCTTCGCGCTGCCTCCCGGTTCGTCTTTGAGGGTGGTACGCCGCGCTCACGCGCTCCTCTCCCGATCGCCTCACGATGCGCGTCCGCGATCTCCGCCTCCTGGCCGTCCCGCTACTGGTGGCCTGCTCGAATGCGAACGACCGCCTGACGAGCCGGCCGTACGACGTCGTGGTCGTGGGCGGGCGCGTCATCGACCCGGAGTCCGGTCTCGACGCCGTACGGAACGTCGCCGTGCGCGAGGGGCGCATCGCGGCCGTCACGGTGTCGGCGATCGCCGGACTCGACACGCTCGACGCACGTGGCCTCGTCGTCGCGCCCGGCTTCATCGACCTGCACTCGCATGCACAGGACTCGGCGGCGTATCTCGCCATGGTGCGGGGCGGGACTACCACGGCGCTGGAACTCGAGGAAGGGACCGCCGACGTCGACCGATGGTACGCCGAGCGGGCGGGGCGTGCCGCCGTGCACCACGGAGTGGCGGTCGGCCACGCCGCCGTTCGCGCGCGCATCATGAGCGGCACCGCCGCGGCGCGCGGCGCCGCGCCGACGGGTGACGCCGCGCACCGCGCTGCCACGAATGACGAACTCGCGGCGATCCGCGCCGGTATCGACGATGGGCTGCGGAACGGGGCCGTTGCCGTCGGGTTGCTGCTCGGATACACCCCGGGCGCACGCCCGTGGGAGGTGCTGGAAGTCTTCCGCACCGCGGCGGAGCACCGGGCCTCGGTGCACGCGCACGTGCGCGATCTTGAGGAGCGCTACTGGTATCTCGAGGTGTCGGAGCTTGTCGGCGCCGCCGCGGCGACCGGAGCGCCCGCGCATCTCGTGCACATCAACAGCTCCATGCAGGAAGACGCGCCGCCTGTACTCGACCTCCTGCGTGGAGCGCGCCTTCGCGGCGTCGACATCACGACGGAGGCGTATCCCTACGCGACGGCGATGACGGAGCTCACGTCGGCCATCTTCGATGGATGGAACAGCTGGCCCGACACGCGGTTCACCCGCTACGAGTGGCCCGCGACCGGCGAACGGCTCACGCGAGCGTCGTTCGAGCGCTATCGCCGCCTGGGTGGCAACGTCGTCATCCATCCCGAGGACTCGGCGGCCGGCGAGGCGTGGGTGCGCGCCGCCCTGGCCGACACGCTGACGATGATCGCCAGCGACGGCATCCTGGATCGTGGCTTTGGACATCCGCGCGCGGTGAGCTCGCCGGCTCGCGTGCTCGGTCGCTACGTCCGCGAAGCGAAGACACTCACGCTCGTCGATGCCATTCGTCGGATGACGCTCATGCCTGCACGCCGGATCGAGCGTCGCGTCCCCTCCATGCGGCACAAGGGGCGTGTGCAGGAGGGCATGGACGCCGACCTCGTAATCTTCGACCCGGCCACCGTCCGCGACCAAGGGAGCATCCGCGAGCCGGCGCTCGCTCCCGTGGGGATCCCGCACGTGCTCGTCGGTGGCGTGGTACTCGTCAGGCGTGGCGCACTCGTGATGGATCGATTGCCCGGGCAGCCGGTGCGCGGCCCGAGCGTCACCTCGCCCCGGACGTCACCACCCGCACGTCCCGAAAGTGCGCCACCGTTCCCGGGTTGATCCACAGCGCGACCGCTCCGCGCGCCGCCTTCCCCGTCTTGACGTCGTTCACCAGCAACGTCGCCTGCGACTGGCCATGCACGAAGAGCCGCGCGCTGTCGCCGCGCACCTCGATGCGGACCTTCGTCCACACCCCCGGCTCGAGGTCGACATACGACTCGTACCGGCTCGGCGTTTCCCGGCGCATGCGATCCCACGTCCAGTCGGGGTGCGAGATGTACTGCGTGGCGTGGTTGCGCCGTTCCTGGTCCTCCGCTCGGCCGTTGGTGGGGCGCAGGTAGAAGGCGTCGTACGTCGTGAGGTCCGGCTGCAAGCGAAAGGCGATGCCCACGAAGCCCCGCGCCCCTGCCGGGGCATCGGGTGCCGGGGCGCCCGCCATCTCGGCCTCGATGACGCCGCTGGAGAAGTCGGTGCCTTCGAGCACGGCGAACGTCTCGAGTTGCGCCTGCTGGGCGATGGGAAGCTGCGCGAAGCGGCGCCGTGCCTCCTCGGACGTCGTGATCCGCACGCCGCGCTTGCCCGCGTGGGTGACCGGTTCGGCGGTCACGTTGTGCAGGCGGAGCCCCGCCGCGGACGCCAGCGGGAAGCGCTGTGGCGTCCGGGGCTGGGCCGAGGCCTGCGCCACCGCCATCGACATGGCGACGGCGACCAGCAACACGCGTAGCGAGAGGATCATCGGCGTCATCGCTCCAGGAATGTGGTGAGGTCGGCCGCGCAACTCATGGGGTTCTTGGACGTCAACTCGTGGTCGCCGAAACCCGCCTTGCTGTAGACTAACAACTGGGTGCTTGGCAGTACGGCACGGATCCAACGCTGCGCCGACAGGTTGCGGCTCCCTTCGCCCGAGAAGATGGCGGCGGGCCTCGAGACCTTGTGCAGGATGACGCCGCGCCAGTCGTTCATGGCGTGGTCGAACAAGACTCCACTCATGAAGCGGATGTTGTCCCGCACGAACGCGCGTGCCAGGCTGTCGGTGTTGTCAGCATACAGCGAGGGCGGCGCTCCGAAGAGCGCGGCGAACTCGGGGGCGGGTGCCGAGGGCGCCAGCGGTGCGGTGGAGGCCGCGCCCCGAACGCGGCGTTCCTCATCACCACCAGCTGCTCACCCGACGTGACGAGCGCACCGGCATCGCGCGGTTCCTGGTCCGTCCAGTCGCTGTGTGCGTAGAGCGACACCGGCTCGTCCACGAACACGACCGTGCGAATGCCGGCGCCGCCAAGCTGGTCGAGATAGCTCCACAAGACGGCGGCACCCATCGAGTGGCCGACGTAGTCCGCCGAGCGCAGCCCGAGGTGCGCACTGAACTCCTGCACGTCCTTGGAAAAGCGCGCGATGCGGGTGCCGTACACCACCTTCCGGGAGAGCCCCTGGCTGCGGTGGTCGAGCATCAGGACGCGGTATTGGCGACTGAGCAGGTGGAACAGGTTCACGTAATGCGCCCCGTTGCGGGACCAGCCAGGGAGGAAGCCGAGCGGGCGTCCCTGCCCCGCCTCCCGGTAGGCGAGCCGCACGCTGTCGCTGGTGACGAACGCGCCGATGTTCAGCTCCCGCACCTCCGACAGCCGTGCGGGCATGCCGTCGACGCGGTGCGGGAAGGTGAAGTCGCGGCCGAGCACCTCGATGGCTGGATTGGCCGCAGGGCGAGCGGTGGATTGCGCCAAGATGGCGTTGAGCGCGACGAGTTGCGTTAGGCTCACACTCGCGAGAATCGCAAGGGTGCGGAACGTTGGGCGAATCATGTCGCAGCCCGCAAGAAGGTGGGGAGGAGACGTTCGGCGAGCGTGATCACGCCGCGGCGACGAATGCGGGGGCGATTCCCGTCCCGCGACCCGCGACGTAGCCGAAGTAGATGTTGAGCAGGCCGAGCGGCTCGAGGTGGCGAGCGCTGGCGAGCGGGCCTGCATCCACCGGCTCCAGGCCGGCACTCTCGATGAGCGCCCGCACCCCATCCTTGGCACTCGCGTCGTCGCCCGCGAAGAACACCTGCGCCCGCGCGTCGCTTCCGAGGAGCTGCGCGAAGACCGTGTTGAACGCCTTCACGACGGTCGCCTGCGGAAAGGCCTTCTGGATCTCCTCGGCGGCCGACGTGGTGTGACCCACGCTGAGCCCCGACATGTCGGGAGTGACGGGGTTGCTGACGTCTACCACGGTCTTGCCGGTGAGGTCGCCCGCGCGGCGAAGGGCCTCGGATGCGTCGTGAAAGTAGGTCGCGAGGATGATCAGATCGGCCTGGCGGGCGATCTCGTCGATCGGGACGGTGCGCACCCCCGCTCCAGCGGCAGTTGACGCCTCCTTCGCATGTTCGAGGTTCCTGGCGGTGATCGCGACGTCATGTCCGGCTGCGGCGAGCCGCTTGGCGAAGGCACGGCCCATGTTGCCGGCGCCGATGATGCCGATGGTTGTTCGTGTCATGGCAGTTCTCCGAATGAGGTGTATCTGGCGGATCGGGTCGAATCGTTCACTCGGCGAATGTATCCACGTTAAGTACAGATAGTTCCGGCGCACGGGGTTGCGGCGCCGAGTTCAGCGGCTCGCTTGCGATCCGGCCCGGCTCTGCTCTCGGCGGGCCACGTCCGCCAGCAGGTCAGCGATGGTCGTACGGGCGAGCTCAGCGTCGACGGTCCGTTCGACCTGCTGAGCGATGCCGCCCAGGACGCCCTTCATGTTCCGACCGATCCTGCACTTCGGGTGCGGCGATGGGTGCAGCGGCACGAGTTCGCGCGTCTCGTCCACAGCGTGATAGACGTCGCGCAGCGTGATGGAGCCCGCAGGGCGAGACAGCACGGTTCCGCCCCCCGCCCCCTCCGACCCGGTTGTGATCCCCGCTCGGCCGAGCTGCGCCAACACCCGCCGTATGAACGAGGGGTTCGTTCCGACGCTTCCGGCGACGGTGCGTGACGCGACGGGCTTGCCCCCTTGATCGGCGAGGAAGACCAGAACGTGGACAGCGATGGCGAAGTGGGTGTTCACGGCGAGGTGTGTACGTGAGACTGTATCTACCGTTCTTACATTGTCGCACACAGGTCAAGCGGAGGAGAACTCTCGCCAGCCTGGCAATGCGGACCTCGAGAACATGCGGTCGCCGCGATAGGCGTCGGAGCGCCATGCCCAAGCGCCTTCACGGTGCCCGAGCGGGGAAACGTCGCCGCACTTCGTGCGTACTAGGGTCATGAGCCACCCTTCCCCCGACTTCCTCGCCCTCCAGGCCGCCCTTGCCGGCGAGTACTCGCTCCAACGCGAACTCGGGCGCGGCGGAATGGGGATCGTCTACCTCGCGCGGGACGTGCAGCTCGACCGCGACGTGGCCATCAAGGTCCTGCCGTCGCACCTGGCCCAACAGGCATCGCACCGCGAGCGCTTCCTGCGCGAGGCACGCACCGCCGCCGGGCTCTCGCATCCACACATCGTCCCCATCCACCGCGTGGGCGAGGCGGGCGGTTTCGTCTTCTTCGTCATGAGCTATGTGGAAGGCGAGACGCTGGGCGAGCGCCTCCGCCGTCGCGGCCCACTTCCGCCGGCGGAGGCGGCGCGGGTGATGCGCGAGGTGGCATGGGCACTCGCCTACGCGCATGGCCGCGGCATCGTCCACCGCGATGTGAAGCCGGACAACATCCTGCTCGAGACCGCCACCGGCCGGGCGCTGGTCACCGACTTCGGCATCGCCAGCGGGGGGAGCCACGCCGGTCCCGACACCGACCCGGGGAAGCTCATGGGGACGGCGCACTTCATGAGCCCCGAGCAAGGCGCGGGCTTGGGCGTGGACGGGCGCAGCGACCTGTATGCGTTAGGCGTGGTGGGCTACCTGAGCGTGAGTGGCCGCCTTCCGTTCGAGGCGCCGAGCGTCCCGGCGCTGCTGCTGCGCCAGGCGTCGGAGGCGGCGCCCGCAGTGCTCCGCCTGGCCCCGGGACTTCCCGTGGCGCTGGCAACGGCCATCGATCGCTGCCTGGCGCGTGACCCGGCCAACCGATTCCAGGACGGCGAGGCAATGGCGGCAGCGCTTGCCCCTGCGCCCGACGCGCGCCCGGCGCTTCCCGCCACCCTGCGCGCCTGGCTGGCCGCACGAAATCCGCTCCTCGTTCCCTACCTGGGGTGGATGGGGGTCTTCGGGACGCTGACGCTCGCGAACCTCATCGCCTGGGTCACCGGAAACCGCCCCGACGGGCCTGCGGACATCGTGCTGCTGGCCGCCATCACCTCGCTGCCGCTGGTCCCCATCGTCGGCTTCCACCTGAACCAGGCGCACCGGCAGTTCAAGGCCGGGCACACGCTGGCCGACCTGCGGGCCGCGCTCGACGTGGCACGGCGCGAACAGGCCGAGCGCGAGGCGGTGGAGCGGCGCGAGGACGAACCGCCGCTGCACAAACTGCTGCGAGCAGGCACGGTGGGAGCCGCGTCGTGGCTGGCGGTGACCATCGGGCTGATGCTGTCGGGCGTCATTCACGAGAACAGGACCAACCTGTTCTGGATCTTTGGCCCCGTGCTCACGACGATGGGCCTGGGCGCCCTGAGCAACGCGCTGGACGTGCAGTTCATTCCCGACACGCTGCGGCGCATGTGGCAGTCCGGCATTCGCGACCGTCTCTGGAACAGCCGCGCGGGCGAGTGGCTGGCGCGGCGGCTCGGCGCACCGGAGCGGACGACCGCAGTGGGCGGCGGCGTCTTTCGCCCGACCGAGGCGGCGCTCGGCGTGGCCGCCGCCGAGCTCTTCGCCGCGCTGCCGAAGGCGTACCGTGAGCAGCTGGGCGCCCCGGGGGTCGCCGAGCCGCTCCCGGAGGGTCATGGCGTCGGCCAGCTGCTG
>CAZVDJ010000067.1:0-12411 GCA_964626245.1 uncultured Gemmatimonadaceae bacterium | reverse complement strand
CATCTTCATTGGCGGGAGTGACCTGGAGAGCGACACGGAGACGCTGGCATACTGCATTGCCTACGGCAACGGCACCTACGCGGTGAAGACCTTCCATGGTGCCAAGGTCACGACGCTGGTGGATCGCGAAGCGACGCCCGCGCTCAAGAAGGCCGATGCCAACGGCGAGTCGACGAACGAGATCGGCTGGAGCGTGAAGGGGGGGAAGGCGTCGTGCGTGATCAACGGCACGTCGGTGAAGACGTTCGACAAGAGCGAGCTGGTGGCCGATGACAAGCTCAAGTCGCTCGACGGCAACTACGGCATTCGCGTCAGCCACAACCTGGAGCTCACCGTGAGCGGGCTCGCCGCGGGCAAGTCCTGAGGCTGGTGGTCCGGTGCCGATCTTCGACTACAAGTGCCCGGCGTGTGGCCACACCTTCGAGGCGCTCGTCCTGAAGGGAAAGGAGCCGGTGTGCGCACAGTGCGGCAGTGAGTCGTTGGAGCGACTCATGTCGCTGCCGGCGGTCAAGTCATCGACCACCAGCGACCTGGCGATGCGCAGCGCCCGGAAGCGTGACTCGGCGCAGGCGGCCGAGCGGTCGCATGCGCAGTTGCAGTACGAGAAGAGTCACGATCGGCACGGGTAAGCGAGCGGCCGTGTGAACGACGCGAGGGTCCGCGTCCCCCCGAGGGGCGCGGACCCTCGTGTCGTCGGGAGGGCGAGGTAATGGCGGTCACGACCCGCCAACCGCGAGCGAGCCCGCTCCGCGTGGCGTACCAGGCCACCAATGCGCTCGGGCCACGAGCAGGGCGAGCGCGACGAGTAGTGCGTTGGCCATCCACATGGCGGCGAACGGAGAGAGCAACAGGCGGTCGGCAAGCGCTTCGCCCGCCACCACGCACACATAGTACCCGCCGAACACGGCGAGACTTGCCGCGGCGACGAGGGCGATTCCACCGCGCGGAAAGCGCAGGGCGAGCACCCCGCCCAGGAGCGCGAGCGCGACGCATGCGGCGGCGAGCGCGTACTTCTTCTGGATCTCCACCTCGTACGCGACGGCACGAGCAAGACCGCCCGACGTCGCTTCGGCGCGGGCGCTGCGTGCGGCCGCACGCAATTCTCCCATCGTCATGGTGCGATCGCTTGGTAGGGACGGGCTGCCAGCGAGAACCCCCGACAGCTGCGCGTTGGCACGTGGCAGCACGGTGGTGTTCAGCACGAGCGACACCGCCGCGATGCCAGCCGAGGCGCAGAGCACCGGAAGGAGCAGCTGGCGCACCCTGGCGTGCTCAGCTCCGGCCACGGGGAGCCTCCCAGCCGAGCCGAGTCGCGTGAAGACCCAGAGCACCGCGACCAGGACGGCCATCGGGATCGTGAGCGCGGCAATGAACGGGAGGGCAAACAGCACGGCGTCGGCCATGGCGCCCGTCGGAGCCCCTCTCTCCTGGAGTCCCGGCAGCTGCCCGGCCGCGAAGCGGGCCAGGAAGATGATCGTCAGCGCGACAAACGACGTGATGAAGGCGGCGGCGAGTCGGCGCAGGAGCTGCCCGGTGGAGGGGTTCGGCATGGTTGGCCTTCGGGTTGAGTGCGTCGGCCGGTCACCCGCGATCCTGTCGGGTGGACGCAGCGAACGAGATGGCGACGAGATTCTCCATGACACGAGACCCGGGCCGAAGTTCCCGGCACGCGGTCTCACTGACGATGGCACTGGCGCCGTCGCCATGCGCCGGCCGGGGGCCGTCGGTGAGTTGTGCGATGGCGTTCAGTGCGCGAGAAGCGTTGAACGCATGTCTCCGTTCGACGGCAGTCTGATCTCGCGCCCGCACGTGCGAATTCGCGCCCGTTGCGGCCCCGGCGGCGTGCTCCTGCGGAATGGCGACGATCTGCTCGGTGCCGCATCGCGAGGCGTTCCTAAGGACTCCGTGGCCGTTCCTGTGAACGGCGGTGGGAGGCCCGACTGTCAACCTTTAGCTGGAGGGAATGGGAGGGGGGACCCTCACCAGCGCTCTTCCGCGAGTATCTCGAGGGAGGTGTGCGACGCCGCTCGCGCAAATCGGGCACGGCCCCATGCGCGGTTCGCGCCCCAGCACGATCGTCACCGGTCCGAGCGCCACCAGCTGGCGTTCCACCGTGTCGTTCACCGCGACTGCGAGCGTGAGCAACGACCCACGCACCACGCCGGTGAAGCGCGCGGGGAGCGCAGGGCCCAGCTGCACGGGGAACGCGCGCAGGACGTAGGTCCCCTCCACGTTGAAGCGCCCGTCCGTCAGGGTGGTTGGGCGCACGAAGTCACCCTTGGTGCACCCCAGATGGACGTGCACCTGGCGGTCGCCCACCACCACCGCGGCCCCCTCTGCGCCCCAGGTGCCGATGGCCAGGTGGTCGGCGGGGGGCGGCTCGCTGGACGATCGCGCGCAGGCCGCCATCGCGACGATTGTCAGTGCGGCGAGCGCGACGCGGGCAGCGGTGCGCCGCGCGATGGCGCGCGCGACCGTTGGCGCGATGGTTCGCGTGCCGAACATCCGGTAGGTTGATCGCATGCCAATGGACTCCGGTCCGTCATCCTCGGCCAGCACCGGCACTCCCCGTGAAGGTGAGACGCGGGAGGGGCGAAGCGATAGCATGCCGCCCCTGCCGGCCGCTGTGCGCGTGCTGGCCGCGGTGATCGAGCGCGCGGGGCGCTACCTCATCTGCCAGCGTCCTGCGCACAAGCGCCATGGCGGCCTGTGGGAGTTTCCCGGTGGAAAGCTGGAGCCAGGTGAATCGGACGAGGACGCGGCCACGCGCGAGATGCAGGAAGAGCTTGGCGTGCGGGTGACCGCCGTGGGGACCGAGCAACTGCTCGTGCATGACGCCGGCTCTCCCTTCCACATCGCCTTCGTTCCGGTGGTCATCGAGGGAGAGCCTGCCTGCCTGGAGCACGCGGCACTGGCGTGGGTCACGCCGGAGGAGATGGCGCAGTACAACCTGGCGCCGAGCGATCGGCGGTTTGTGGAGCGCATCCTCCGGCGCGCGACCTGGTGACGGCGGTAGGCGCTACTCCTCGCGCATCGACCACGCCGGGTCCACCCGCGATGCCCGCTGTGCCGGGATGACCGAAGCGATCACCGCGACCGTCGCCAGGACGACACCGATGACGGCAAAGGTGAGCGGATCGAGCGGGTCGAGCCCAAAGAGGAATGGCCGAAGCGCCTGCGTGGCGGCCACGGCGAGCACGGCGCCCCCAGCCACGCCGCCCCCCACCAGCCGCATCCCCTCGCCCAGCACCATGCGCACGATGCCGCCGCGCGAGGCACCGAGCGCCAGGCGCACGCCGATCTCGCGCGTGCGCTGCGCGGTGGAGAACGACAGCAGGCCGTAGAGCCCAACGGCGGCAAGCAGGAGTCCCACGAGCCCCAGCGCCCCGGTCACGGCCGCGGCGACACGTTGGGGAAGGAGGACCACGGCGGTGGCCTGGCGCATGGTGGTGATGCGCGGCGGGGGCAAGGTGCCGTCGAGCGCGCCCATCTCGGGCAGCAGCGCCGCCGACACCGCCTCCGGGGACGCGGTGGTGTGGACGAGCAGGTTGTTGGCGCTGCGCCATTGCTGCGCCAGGGGGAGGTAGAGGAACGGCTCCGGCTCCTCGCTGAGCGTGGCGAACTTGCTGTCCCTCGTGACGCCAACGATCGTCACCACCGACGAATCCATGCGAAGGGTGGCGCCGACGGCATCGCCCTTCGGCACGTAGCGGCGGACGAAGGTCTCATTGACCACGGCCACGCGCGGCGCGGCCTCGTCGTCGGTGTGCGCGAAGGCCCGCCCGCGCAGGATGGGAATGCGCAACGCCGCGAAGTAGCCGCCGTCGACGGTGTTGGTGCTGACCATGAGCTCGTCGCCCGGGCGCCCGCCCGGCGGCGCCTGGTCGGGCATGGAGACGCTGATGCCGGACGTGCTCATCGAGAGGGGGAGCAGTCGGCCGTAGCCCACGGCGCGCACGCCGGGAAGCGGCGCCAGCCGGTCGGCGAGGGCGCGCATGAAGGTGCGGGCCCGCTGGTCGGTGTACCCGGCGCTCTCCAGGTCGATGTTGGTGGTGACCACGCCGTCCACCGCGAAGCCGGGGTCGGTCGCGCGTCCCTTGCCTAACGCGCGGACGAAGAGCCCGGCGGTGGAGAGCAGGACGAGCGAGGCGGCGATCTGGCCCATGATGAGCCCGTTGCGCAGCCGCGAGCGCCGGCGGCCGCTCCCGGACGAGTCGCTGCGCAGCGCCGTCTGCACGTCGAGCCGCGCCCCCTGGAAGGCGGGGGCCAGTCCGAAGAGCACGCCGGTCACGAGCGCCACCGCGAGCGTCACGAACAGGACGCGCAGGTCGGGGGCGACACTCAGCTCCAGCGGCACGTCGATGGGAAGCTCGATGCGCTGCAGCAGCCGCGCCCCCCACACGGCGACGAGCGTCCCCGCCATGCCGCCAGCCGCAAAGAGCAGGAGCGACTCCACCAGGAGCTGCCGGATGAGGCGCGGGCGCGAGGCGCCGAGCGCCATGCGCATCGCCATCTCGCGCCGGCGCACCACCGCGCGCGACAGCAGCATCGACGCCACGTTCATGCTGGCGATCATGAGGACGAGCGCGGCGATGGCGAGCAGGATCCCGAGGAAGCCGGTAATGGCGCCGACCGCATCGCTCGGCAGCCCGACGACCGGATCGACGTCGGCCGCGGTGAACTCGTTCGACCGACGGTTCTCCCCGGTGCCCTGCGCCGCCACGAACTGGGCGGAGAGGGCGCTGAGTTCTTCCTTGGCGCGGTCGACGTCGGCGCCAGGCGCCAGCCGCCCCACGAGCTGCATCCAGGACATCCCCGGATCACGCAGCGACGACGCCTGCCCGCGCAGCTGCGCCCGGAAGTCGAGCGGTACCCAGACGTCGGTGCGCAGGGCGGGGTAGACCCCGGCGAAACGCGGCGGCGCGACCCCAAGCACGGTGAGTGCACGTCCATTGACCAGGATCGTGCGGCCGATGATGCCGCTGTCGCTGGCGAGCTGTCGCTGCCAGAAGGCGTGGCTGATGACGGCCACGGGTTCTCGCCCCAGCGCCACGTCGTCGGTGCCGGCAAAGAAGCGTCCCAGCGTGGGGGTGACGCCGAGCACGCCGAGGTCGTTGCCGCTGACGGCATTGCCGAGGCCGGAGATCCCCTGCCCGCCCGTGCTGATGGTGACCGGGAGCATCCCCCAGGCTGCGATTCCGTCCAACGTGCGCGTGCCGGCGGCCAGGTGCTCGTAGTATGGATACGAGGCGGAGTGCGACCCCTGCTCGCCGGGGCGCGTGCGCCCCACCTCGACCAACTGCGTGGCGTCGTGCACGCCCGGGAGTGGGCGCAGCACCAGGGCGTTGGCCACGGAGAAGATGGTGCTCACTGCCCCGGTGCCGAGCGCCAGGACTACGACCGCGACGGCGAAGAAGACCGGGTGCTTGCGGAAGCCGCGCATCGCGTAGCGCGCGTCGGCCAGGAGGCGGGTGGACATGCGATCGGGGGGGAGTGTGGCAGGTGGCGGCGTGAGGCGGCGGCGCGTGAACGACGCGAGATGCTCGGTGACGGCGGTGACGACGAGGTCGGGGATGGCGTGCCAGAGGATGACCGCCACGCCAGTCGAGCCGCGCCGCTCGCGGGCGTCGCGCAGCGCGTCGCGAAAGAAGTCGCGCATCTCCGTGCCGTAGCGCGCGCGGAAGTGCGCGGGAAGGAGCCAGAGCAGGGCAGCGAAGACCCACTCCGCGCCATGGCGGGCACGTGGCGGGCGCTGACCGGGGGTCGTCACGAGGCGTCCGGGACCGGGGGAAGGGCCCGTGCGGCGCGCGACGCCACGAGGGCGCGCAGCCGTTGCACCTCGAGCGCTGCCACCTGCGACCCCAACGGCGTGATGCGGTAGTAGCGCCGCCGCTCGTCGTCGGTGTCGGCGGCGGGACGCCTGGCCGACGCGGCGACGAGTCCGTCGTCCTCCAGGCGCCGGATGACACGATAGAGGTTGCCCGGTTCCAGCGTCATGAGCCCACTGGTTCGGTCGGCGATCTCGCGCGCCAGGGCATAGCCGTGGCGCTCCTCCTCGGAGAGTGCGAGGAGGAGCACGAGGTCGACAGGCTTGAGGGGGAGCAGGGCTCGAGGGTCGGCTGGCATCTGGGTCGCGCGAGGCGGCTATGATCGAAATGATCATACGGAGGGGTGCCGGGGAGGTTTCAGCCGCGAGAGTGTCTGCCGTGCGGGGGCCGGCCGAGGGGTCGAGGGCGGAGGCGCAGGTTCGGCGATGCACAGCAGGTGGTTGGAGGAAGCGCCGGCTCGGCGATACAGAGCAGGACGCGGAGGGTCACGGAGGGCACGCGGAGGGCACGGAGGACTGCTCAACTCGAAGGGCAGGTCGTGGTCACGTCTCACTATTGAGGCGTGTGGTCGACTTGAGCACAGACTTGTTGACTACCGCGCGGCCTCACTCCGTGTACCTCCGCGTGCCCTCCGTGACCCTCCGCGTCCCGCTTTGCATCGCCCACAACCGCGCCTCCGCACGCCAAGGGGCTGCGCCCGCGCCTCGCGGCGAGTACCCTCTGCACGACTTCACGGCGAATCCCTTGGCGACACACACGCTGCACGCCCACGCCCTCCTCGAGCGCTACGCCGCCCTCACCGGTGCGCGCCGCCTCATTCCGATCACTCGCGCCCATATCGACGGCTGCCTGTACCACGGCCCTGCGTCGCTGGACTTCGCCCGCACCATGGCGGAATCGGGGGCACAGGTGGTGGTGCCGACCACGCTCAACGTGGGCGCGATTGACCTGCTGCACCCCGAGCTGTTTCGCGGAAGCGCGGAAGTGGCGGCCGCCGGGCGCGAGATGATGCGGCACTATCGTGCGATGGGATGCCGGCAGACCTGGACATGCGCCCCCTACCAGCTCACCGACCGCCCCGGGCTGGGCGAACAGGTCGCCTGGGCCGAGTCGAACGCCATCGTCTTTGCCAACTCGGTGCTCGGGGCGCGCACGGAGCGATACGGCGACTTCATCGACCTGTGCGCCGCGGTGACCGGGCTCGTGCCCGAGGCCGGACTCCACACCGACGCGGGACGACTGGCCACGTTGCAGGTGACGGTCGAGGGACTGTCACCGCGCGCCCTCGCGTCGGACCTGCTCTTTGCCACGCTCGGGCATCACGTCGGGCAGCTGGCCCAAGGGGCCATCCCCGTCATCCACGGCATTCCCGCCGCCAGCGAGGACCAGCTCAAGGCCTTTGGCGCCGCGGCCGCATCGTCGGGTGCGGTGGCGATGTTCCACATGGTGGGCGTCACCCCCGAGGCTCCCACCCTTCACGCGGCACTCGGCGGGCGCTCGCCGGCACGCACCTATCGCGCCGGGGCCGGCGAGCTGGCCGCGGCGGCCGCGTCGCTGTCGTCGACCACGTCGTCGGCGTTAGGCGCGGTGAGCCTGGGAACGCCGCACTTCTCCCTCGCCGAGTTCCGCCAGCTGCACAGGCTCATGGACGGGCGGAGCGTGCACCCGACGCTGGAGTGCTTCGTCTCGACGGGACGCGACACCCTGGCCCGTGTGGACGAGGAGGGGTGGGGCGCCTCGTTGCGGGCGAGCGGTGTGCGCATCGTGACCGACACCTGCACCTACATCACCCCCATCCTCACCGGACGCCCCGGTGCGGTGATGACCAACTCGGCCAAGTGGGCCTGGTATGCCCCCAACAACCTGGGCTACGACGTCGTCTTCGGGAGCCTCGAGGAGTGCGTGGAGTCGGCCGTGCAGGGTGCCGTTTGGCGCGATACCTCCATCTGGGACGCTCCGGTGGCCGTCACCACGCGTGCGAACGGGGCGTCGCCCGTGGCGCCCGCAGCAGAGTCGCCGGGCGAGGCAATGTGCGTGGTCGCCGGAGTGGCGGAGGGCGACGTGCTGGCCCTCGATGACGCACTGTCGTTCTGGGGCGGCGTGCACGAGACGACGGGGGAGATCATCGATACGCACCACCCGCAGCATGGCGCGCGCGTGACGGGGCTCGTCATCGTCATGCCACGGGGACGCGGATCGATCTCCAGCTCGAGTGTCCTGGCGGAACTCATCCGCAATGGCGCGGCGCCAGCCGCCATCCTGCTGGGCGCGCCCGACCCGATCCTGGCGCTGGGCGCCATGGTGGCAGAAGCGCTCTACGGACGCAACATGCCCATGGCGACGCTGGACGCGGCCAGCTTCGCGCGCGCGCGCGGACTGGCCCGTGCGGGGGTAGCGATTGCGTCTGACGGTGTGCGCGTGGACGAGGCGCACGCCTGAGGCTGGCACACGGCGGTTGGGGGACTCGCCGCGCTGGACACCGCACGCCCGAGGCCGACACATTGGCAGGTCCCACTTTCCCCACTCGCCTCGTGCCGCTCGACTCCCTCGACGACAGCGACTGGAACACCATCGTCAGCCGCATCCGCACGGGGCGTTGCACCCCGTTCGTGGGGGCGGGGATGTCGGCGCATCGCCTCCCGGCGGGCGCGGCGCTGGCGCGCGCGCTGGCCGACGACTACCGCTATCCCTTTGCCGATCGCGAGAACCTGGCGCGCGTGGCCCAGTTCGCGGCGGTGGAGAAGAACGACGGACAGGCGGTGAAGGAGCTGGTGGCGGATCGATTCTCCGATGCCACGCGCAGCACGACCGCCGCCTCATTCTCCGCGGCCGACGACCCGCATCGCATCCTGGCCGACCTGCCGTTCGAGCGCTACCTCACCACCAACTACGACCGGTTCATCGAGGAGGCGCTGCTGGCGTCGGGTGCGTCGTACGAGGCCGACGTGTGCCCCTGGAACCAGCTCACGCGCAACGGGATGGAGCGCTGGCGGCGGCTGCACGGGGCGCCGAGCGCTTCCGCCGCCGGCGGGCGACAGCCGCTGGTCTACCACCTGCACGGGGAACTCAACCTCCCCGAGTCGATGGTGCTGACCGATGACGACTACCTCGACTTCCTGGCCGAGATCGTCCTCGATCCCTCGTGCATCCGCCCCGAGGTGTCGTCGGCGTTCGCCGAGTCGTCGGTGCTCTTCCTGGGCTACTCGCTCACCGACGTCACCTTCCGCGTCATCTTCCGCATCGCACTGCAACAGCTGAAGCTCAACCAGCAGCGGGCGCACTTCGCCGTGCAGCTGCCGCCGCGCGGCAACTCCGACGCCGAGGCCGCGGCGATCAAGCAGTACCTGGAGAAGTACCTGGGGCGCGACATGAAGGTGCGCTTCTTCTGGGGGACGGCGCAGGAATTCATGCGGGCGTTGCGCGAACGCTGGGACGCCCGATTCGCCGCGGGTGCGGCGGCCGGCGTTCCGGCCAGCGCGGCGCCAGGAGCAGGAGCGCCGTGACGACCGTACCGCTGGAAGGTGCACAAATCGCCGACAGCAGCTCCGGCGAGGGCGCCACCAGCGGGCGTCGCAACCCGTTTCCGGGACCGCGCCCCTATGAGCGCGATGATGCGCCCGACTTCCTGGGGCGCACGCGCGAGATTCGCGAGCTGCGGGCGCTCATCGGCGGACGCGGGGTGGTGGTGGTGGTGGGTCCGTCGGGCTGTGGCAAGAGCAGCCTGCTGCGCGCCGGCGTGCGCCCCGCGCTGGAGGCGGGCGAGTACGAAGTGCTTCCGATTGCCAGGGTAGGCGAGGCGGCGCGCGGCCGGTCGGCGCTGGCGGGCGACGGGTCGGTCTTCGAGCGCAACATCGCGAGCTACGTGCTGGGCGGAGACGATGACGATGGGGCTGCCGGCGCGTCGTCGACCGCATTGGCGGAGATGGTCGTGACACGCGAGTCGCAGGGCGCGCATCCGCTGCTGGCCAGGCTCGCGCAGCGCCCTCGCCGGCTGGCCGAAGACGGTGCGCCGATGCCGCGCGTCCTGATCATCGACCAGTTCGAGGAGCTGTTCACCACGCACCTGGACGCGTGGCGCGACCGGCTGGAGGTGTTGCGCACGATCCTCTCCGCCAACGACGGCACCATCGACACGCGGATGGTGCTGGTGGTGCGGGCCGAGTACCTGTCGGCGTTCGCGGCGCTGCTCGCGCGACTGGGCGAGGGGACGAGCGCCCAGGCGCGCAGCGTGGCGTACTATCACGTGGAGCGCCTCACGCAGGACGCCGCGCGACAGGTGATGACCGTGCTCTTCACGCGCGGCTTTCCGCAGTTCCCGGCCAGTGGCGCCGAGGCGCTGGCACGCCAGATGTCCCGCGAGTTCGTGCGCCTTCCCGACGGACGCCGCGTCGAGGCAGAGGGAGAGTTCGTCGAACCGCTCTACCTGCAGATCGTCTGTCGCTCGCTGTGGGACAAGCTCGCGTCGGGAGCGCTGAGGCCCGACGATCCGTCGATCGTGGTGAATGCCGACCTCGAGGGCGAGCTGCGCGGCTATGTGCGACAGCAGATCGACGGGGTGGCGGCCGAGACCGGGGTGAAGGGGACGAAGATCCTGACCTGGATGGCGGAGGCGCTCATCACGCCGGCGGGGACGCGCGGGAGCGTGATTCGTGAGGCGCAGGAGTCGGGGGGCATCTCCAACGCGGTGGTGGAAGCGCTGGAACGGCGTCACGTGCTGCGGGGCGAGGAGCGAGCAGCCGGCCAGTGGTACGAGCTGTCGCACGACCAGCTGGTGGCGGGGGTGCGCCGGCTGCGTCTGGACGAGGTGAGGGCAGGCGAACGGCGCACGGAGCGCATCCTGCGCGGAGTGTTGTCGGTGATCGTGCTGGCGGCGGTGGGCAACGCCGTCGTCCGCGGCCGGGTCACGCGCGCCGACAACCAATCGCTGGCCCGCGACTCGGCGCGACGCGCTGCGCAGGTCGTCGATAGCCAGCCGGAGCTGGCGACCGCGATGATCCAGGAGGCGCTGGCACTGGGCGCCGATGCCGAGTCGGACAGCATCGCGCGATGGATCGCGTCGCGTACGCTCACGTCGCGGGTGGTGCACGTGCTGTCGCGACGTCCGCTGGTGGCATCGGCTGCTTCGCCCGAGTCGCTGGTGGCGGTGGGGATGGAAGACGGGCGGGTGATGGTGCTGAACGTGTTGCACGTGACGGGCGCCGGCGCTGCCGGTGCGTCGGCGGGCGAGGGGACCCCGAATGCACGCGAACGGTCGATGCCGCTGCGCGCCTTTGGCGCCGACGTGCGCGGCGTGGTGCCCGGTTGGAAGGGAGGGGCGGTGGGGTTGGCGTTCGCGCGCGAGGGGCGGCGGCTGGCGGTGGCGTCGCTGGCTGGGCGGGTGGCGCTCATCGCGGGCCCGGAATGGCGGCCTGCCGGCGAGATCACCGTTCCCGACGAGGTGTCGGCCGTGGGGGTCTCCGCCAGCGGCAACGAGGTGGCCATCGGGACGCCGGGCGGGTCGCTGCGGCGGCTGCCGCGGCGAGCGGACGCGGCGCTCTCCAGCCCCGGCTCGGCCCCGGCGTTCCCGCCGGACGATGACGCCTTCGGCTACCGCGAGCCGGAGGGGGGAGGCGATCAAGGCCTCGCCGCCCTGCTCGAGGGGGTGGATCCACGGTCGCGGCCACGCCGCATCACCAGCGTGGCCTACACGCCCGAGGGAGACGTGCTGGCCAGCGAGGCCAACGGCGCCGTGCAGCTGTGGACAGCCGCTGGCGAGGTGGTGGAGCACGCCTGGCTCCCGGGCACCGTGCGCGGACGCGATCTCTCACGCGATCCCAGTCGCATGGCGGTGTCGCCGGACGGGCGCACGGTGGTGGTGACGGCGGGCGATTCGGTGCACCTGCTGCGCCGAGATCCGGGGCGCCTTCAGGCGGTGGGGGCGCTGGCCTGCGCCGCCCCGCCGGGACAACGCGCATCCGCCGTGGCCTTCAGTCCCGACGGAGGAACGCTGCTGGTGGCGAGCGATTCGGGGGTGGTGACAGCGTGGGACGTGCGCAGCGGGAGTTGCACCTGGAACGCCTCCGCGGCGCGGTCGCGCATCACCGCCATCGTGCCGCTGCCAACGGGGGGCCGCTTCGTCACCGCGGCCGAGAACCAGGAGGTGCGCCTCTGGCTCCCGCCGCCCACGCCGGACCGGGTGCAGGCGGAGGTGGCGTCGTGGCGCGCGCAGGCGACGGCCAGGCAGTAAACGAGGGGCCGCCAGGTGGCGGCCCCTCGTCTCGGTACATGACCTGTTGCGGGCGGGATGGTGCGGACGGCTCCGCGTCGCGCGCCGCCACCGTGGGTCAGCGGCTCACGGGATCGCGCTGCACCCCTCCACCTTCGGACAGTTTGGGTCCAGCGGCGGCAGGTTGAGGCGCGCCAGCTCCTTGTTCACCGCCACCAGGTCGGTCTTCCACACCTGGGCCAGGCGGTCGGTGTACCCCTTCAGCTCCGTGGACAGGATCCCTAAGTTCTCCGTCTTGTTGGTGGTGGTACTACAATCGCCGCGCTCCGACATCGCCAGCTGGTTGGCGTGCCGTTTGTTCACGTTGTTGGGGATGGT
>CAZVDJ010000066.1:7831-12530 GCA_964626245.1 uncultured Gemmatimonadaceae bacterium | reverse complement strand
CCGGGCGCCGAGCACCATGCTCTTCGTCGTGTCCTTCTGCACGGCGACGCTCGCGGCGTTCGGCGCCGAACGGATCGTGCGCATGGAGGATCGGAGGCGCTACCTGCTCGGTTGGGCGATCGCTGGCATCATGATCGGTGGCTTGGGCGCGCTGGGCGCCTTCACGAATGTCGGGGTCTCCATCGCCGGCGCGGAACGCGCGGACGCCGTGCTCTCGAACGATGGCGCGGTTCGTATCGGGTCGCTTCGGACGATGATCTTCATCCTCCTGGCCGTGGGAGCCTCGTTCGCCGTGGCGACTCGGCGGGTCTCGCGCGACCTCGGGGGCGCGATCCTCGTGCTGGTGGTGGCATTCGACCTGTGGAGCGTCACGCGACGGTACTGGATGTTCTCCGCACCGGCGAGCGAGTCGTTCGCCTCCAATCCGGTCATCGACTACCTCAAGAAGCAGCCGGCACCATTCCGCGTCCTGTCATTCCAGACTGCTCCGTCGGAGGGTGTCCACGACCCCCTGCTCAACTACGACGGGCTGATGGTCCACGGTATCCCAACGGTGCTCGGATACCATGGCAACGAGCTGGGAGCGTACGACAGGCTCGCCGGGCGAGAAGAGGGATTCCGTCAGGTGGCAAATCCCAACTTCTGGCGCCTCATGAACATGCGGTTCGTGCTGACCAACTCTCCTGAGAACATCGGCGTCGCCGAGCTCAAGTTGGTGGCGGGGCCCGCGCGGGACGCGGCGGGAAGCCAGCTCTACCTCCATGCGATCCCGTTCGAGACATCGTACGCGTGGGTGACCCCTGCCATCGTGAAGGCCGACGAGGCCACGGTGATGGCGACGGTACTCGACCCGCGGTTCGATGTGCGGCGCGTCGCGGTCTTTGACACCTCGGCCCGGGTTCAGGGAAGGGAACTGGCCACGCTTCCGGAACCCCTCTCCCTCAAGGCGGCCGTGACCCAATACGCGCCGGGCCGAGTGAGCCTCGAGCTGGATGGCCCCGCGCCGGAGGGGTCGGCGCTC
This sequence comes from uncultured Gemmatimonadaceae bacterium, assembly GCA_964626245.1. GTDB lineage: Bacteria > Gemmatimonadota > Gemmatimonadetes > Gemmatimonadales > Gemmatimonadaceae > SCN-70-22. The sequence continues at coordinate 11,509 of CAZVDJ010000066.1, read as the reverse complement.
ATGGTCTCCGAGAACTGGTATCCCGGATGGTCGGCGACGGTGGATGGACAGCCGGCGACCGTTGGAAGGGCGGCCGTCTCGCTGATGGGAATCCCGCTGCCGGCTGGGGCTCGCAAGGTCGAGCTGACCTTCTCCAACCCCGCCTACGAGACTGGCAAGCGGGTCACGTGGATCGCGCTGGGTCTTGCCCTGTTCATGCTACTCGCAGGCATTGCGACGGACCGGAGGGCGCTCGCTCGTGCCTGACCGCGCGCTCGTGATCGTTCCGACCTTCAACGAGCGGGAGAACATCATCCGCTTGATCGACGCCGTCCTCGGGCAGAGCGCGCGCATCGAGGTGCTGGTGGTCGACGACGGCTCGCCCGACGGTACCGGGCTCCTGGTGGATGAGCGAGCCGCGGTGGACACGCGCGTCCACATCCTGCACCGGCCGCGCAAGATGGGGCTTGGCACCGCATATCTGGCCGGCTTCAAGTGGGCGCTTGAGCGCGATTACGAGCTCGTCTTCGAGATGGACGCCGACTTCTCGCACGATCCATCGCACCTTCCGCAGTTCATCGACAGCGCCTCGGAGGCTGACCTGGTACTCGGATCCAGGTACCGGGAGGGGAAGGTGACTGTGGTGAACTGGCCGATCAGCCGGCTGATGCTCAGCTACTCGGCCAACATCTACGCCCGAATCGTCACGGGATTACCGCTGTACGACGCCACGGGCGGCTTCAAGTGCTTCCATCGCAAGGTACTTGAGGCAATCGACCTAAACGACGTTCGATCAAACGGTTACGCCTTCCAGATCGAGATGAGCTTTCGCGCGTGGCGAAAGGGGTTTCGCATTCTCGAGATCCCGATTGTCTTCGTTGACCGCACCGAGGGCGAGAGCAAGATGTCCAAGCGCATCGTGAGGGAAGCGATCTGGATGGTGTGGCGACTGCGGTGGTGGGCGATCACAGGAAGGGTGTAGCCATGGCAACCCTCGGCTCACGCCGCTTCTGGAAGATGAGCGGTTCCGGCAATGACTTCGTCTTCTTCGACGCCATGAAGGAACCGGCGGGCGAGCTGGAGACGGCCCCCGTCATCGGGCGGCTCTGCGAACGCCGCACGGGTGTTGGCGCAGACGGCGTGGTGCTCCTCGAACCGCACCCGTCTCTCGCCTTTTCCATGCGCTACTTCAACCGAGACGGCTCGCTGGCGGAGATGTGCGGCAATGCCGCCCTGTGCAGCGTGCGCCTCGCGTCCGAGCTCGGCATCGTGCCTGAGGATGCAGATTTCCGGTTCCAGACCGTGTCGGGCCCGGTGGGCGGCCGTCTCAGGAACGGCGAGCCGGAAATCGACATGGTCAGGGTGACAGAGCTCCAGGCTGCTTACGACGCGCCGCTCGAACCAGGGGAGCAGCGGATGGGGTTCGCGCGTGTCGGCGTGCCGCATCTCGTTCTCGAGGTCGCGGACCTGGACCAAATCGAGGTTGTTCGTCGGGGCCGGGAACTACGCCACCTGGCGTCGCTGCGCGACGGCGCCAACGTCAACTTCGTCGCTCACGATGCGACCGGAGGCTGGCGCGTCCGAACGTACGAGCGCGGCGTTGAAGACGAGACGTTGGCGTGCGGGACTGGTGCCGTGGCCTCCGCCGCGCTCCTGAGCACGTGGGGAGATGCGAGCCCCGAGGTGGCCCTGCGAACCGCGTCCGGGCGCGTACTGACCGCCACGGTGCCCGTCCCGGCGGATGGTCCCGGCCCGGTATTGCGCGGAGAGGGACGGATCGTATTCGAGGGCTTACTGCGCGAGGTCTAGCCCGACACGCCACCGGACGGCTCCACTGGACCCCGGGGGTGGTTACCCCAGCCGCCACAGGCGCCTGGAACCCGACCAAATGTCACTGTCGCCTTCCAACACTGGCGATGGTGCGGACCTTCGCCGAACGCCGCCGGACGCTTCGCTCTTCCCTGCGCCTTGCGGGCGGCTGACGATGACTGGGGCGCTGCCACGTGTCGGAGCCGCGGGTCAGCGCGAACCCGCCCAAGGTCCGATTTCTCAATCACTTCGAACCCCCGACCGGGGAAGGAGATCGATCGGTTCTCCACACTTTCCCACGGGTAGAGTTTACATAACATATATTATGGGCATTTCAGAGGGCGAAAGTGAAAAGGGCCGAGGGCGATCCCTCGGCCCCGCACAGGCAACGCAGCTCAGCGACAGTTGGGGTTCGCGCGCACGTCCTCACTCACCCTGCGTCGTGCGTCGCGCTCACACGCGGATCACGAGCGAGCGGCGACCGCGGCGGTCAGTTCGCCGACGCGAAGACGCGCCTCGGCGTTCATCGGCGATGTCGGATCGTCCGCCATCGCCTGCCAGATCTTGAGCGCCTCCGCGTTGTTGCCGGCGGTCGCGTACGCGCGGGCCGCGTCGGATCGGTAGCTGGCGCGCTCGCTCTCCATCGTTGCCGCGTCGGCCGCCCGCACGTATTCGGCGGCGGCATCGGCCGCCTTGCCCTCCTGTTCGAGCCCGGCTGCCCGGAGCGCGTGGACCGAGGACTGGAGCGGTCCGGCCGATCGCACGTCGTCCAGGAGCTTCATCCCGTCCGCCACCTTGCCCTGCTGGAAGTTGACCTGCGCGAGCAGCAGGCGCGCCTGCGTGCCGGCGCTCGTGGAGCCGTAGCGCTGCACGAGCTTCTGCAGGTCGGCGGCAGCGAGCGGAAGGTTGCCCGAGGCCACGGAGCGCTGCGCCTCGCTGAGGGCGCGGGACGCACCCGCCGCCCTGGTCGCGTTGGAGCGCGAGACGACCCACGTCCCCACCACGATCGCGACCACCACGATCGCCCCGATTCCGAGCGGGCGGGCGTGTGCCTGCACCCAGTCGATGGCGGACTCCGCTGATTCGTCGAGCTGCGGCCGAGCCGCTTCACCTGTTTTGGTCATCGGTTCTGTCAGGATTGTGCGAGCCCCGCGTGTCGGTCGTTGGGGCGTTGGTGACTCGTTATGGCGGCGGACCCCCGCCTGCCGTTCGCGCCCCGCGGCGCGGTGTTGAACAAAGATGTGCAGCGTTCCCAGTGCTGGGTAGCCCGGGCTTGTTCTCGCCCGAACATCTACTATCCTTCCCCATGCCCTCACCCTTAACCACTCACCATGATTAGGCGCAAAGGCATCTCACGAATCGACCAGCCGGAGAAGCACAATCACGGCTGGCTTGTCCAGGTCACTTTCGAGGGAAAGACGCATCGGAAGTGGTTCTCGGACAACAAGCACGGCGGCAAGAAGAAGGCGTTCGCCCAGGCCGTGGTCTGGCGCGACAAGACAGAGAAGGCGCTGGGGAAGCCGCAGACGGGCCGGGTGGTGGTGCGTTCGCGTCGGAACAAGTACGGCGTGACCGGTGTGCAGTGGGACAAGCGTCATCAGGCGTTCATCGTCTCCATCAACCCCGAGCCGGGCAAGCAGAAGCGATTCTACGTGCCGGCCAAGGGTCGCAAGAAGACGGAGGCCCTCGACGAGGCGAAGAAGCTCCGCCTCAAGCTGGAGAAGGACATCTACGCGAAGCGCGGCGCCTGAAGCTGCGCCCGACGCGGACCACGGGCCCCTCGGCGCTGCGCGCCGGGGGGCCCGTCCCGCTTCTGGCGCCCCCCCTGGAACCGCGCCGCGTGCCGGATAGCGAGCGCGTCCCGACCTCACGACCCATCAGCGCCACGCG
>CAZVDJ010000066.1:0-7821 GCA_964626245.1 uncultured Gemmatimonadaceae bacterium | reverse complement strand
TCGAACGTCCGACCAACGGTTTAGGAAACCGCTGCTCTATCCATCTGAGCTACGGGGGCGTGGAACCACAGCCGAAATCTACCGGTGGCGTCGCGGCGGGCAAAGCGTGGCCATGCGACGGTGATGCTGCCTCTCGGCCTGCGTCGTCGAAGAACGTGGCCCGACCGACGACCGCCTAGCGATACGCGATGGCGCTGGCGACGCGCTGGCCGCTGAGCCTCGCTCGTCCTTCGAGAAAGGCAAGCTCAATCAGGAACGAGCTCCCCACCACGTCGCCCCCGAGATGCCGAACGAGCCGCGCGGCGGCAGCGGCGGTTCCTCCAGTGGCCAGGACGTCGTCGAGCACGAGCACGCGCGTACCCGAGAAAATCGCGTCCTCGTGCACCTCGAGTGCATCGGTCCCGTACTCCAGGGCGTACTCCTCGCGCCGAGTCCGATAGGGCAGCTTGCCGGGCTTTCGGACAGGGACAAGTCCGGCGTTGAGCGCCACGGCCACGGGACCGCCAAACAGGAAGCCGCGGCTCTCGATCGCGACCACGTGCGAGATTCGCTCGCCTTCGAACGGAGCGGCGAGCCGGTCACACGCCTGGCGAAAGAGATCGGCGTTCGCCAGCAACGGCGTGATGTCCTTGAAGACGATCCCGGGCTTGGGATGGTCCGGGATGTCGCGTATCGCCGCCCGAAGTGCGCCGTCCAGCGCGTGGTCGCCGCTGTCGGTGCTCACTTGAGGACCGTGAACGGGTGCGGAAGCTCGAGCGACGGCTGCGGGACGAGCGAGATCACCTGCTTCACCGTCGCACCGGGCGGACCCGTCCGGACGACCTCAAGGAGGATGCGAATCGACTCCTCGCTTCCCCCCGCCGCGATCTCCACGTTGCCGCTGGAAAGGTTCCTCACCCATCCGGCGAGCTGCAGCCCCCTGGCCTGCTGCTGGACAAACGCGCGAAACCCGATGCCCTGCACCTTGCCTGCGACTTCGATGTGGACGACGGACACGAGCGCGCGATGGACGTTACGTTCGGGGGGCGAGGAGCGAGGCGAGCACGCTGGCCAGGACCGCTTCGGGCGTGGCCGAGGCGCTCGTCACGGGGACAATCTCGCCACTCCGAACGCGTCGCGCCACCGCCTCGAGCGTATCGAGGACATGGGCGTGCGCGGCGGCGTTCGCGGTGAACGCCTGCAGGCTGGCGTCGCCCTCGGCCAGCACATCGACGAGGGGCGTTGCACCTCGCGGCTCTTCGCTGGTCGACGAGGACTCGACGGCCGACGCCGGATCCGCGTCCGTCCCCGGTGCTCCAATTCCCTCTCTCGCGTCGATCGTCGCCGGGGTGGTCGTCACCTCGGAGGCCGCGGATTCCACCTGAACCGGATCGAGGAACGGCGCGTTCGCCACGTCTACGTGGCCAACGACTGATGGCTCGGCCGCGTCGCCGGCCGCCACGAACGTCGACACGAGCGCGTCGAGCCCGGGGATAGGGCTCGGCTCGTGTACCCGCTCGTTTGGGGAGAGCCGGAACGCCGAGAGCTCGTCGTCCAGCAGCTGCACCGGCGCGTCGGCAACCTCCGCGCTCACCTCGCCCGAAGCCGGCTCCGCGCCAGGCACGCTAGCCTCCACCGACCCGGACCCCATGTCCGCCACGTGCTCGGCGAACACGACCTTCAGGCTGTCGTCTCGGTCCGCGGCGTCAAACGAGTGCTCGGCGGACTCGCGGTGGTCGGCCGCTGCCGCACCGACGTCGAACCAGTCGGACTCCTCGTCAGCGGACGTCTCGAAGAGGCTGGACGGAGAGGAGAAGCCAAACGCCATTCCCTCCACGTCCTCCGCCAGGTCGTGCGGCCACACATCCTCGGGGTGCACGGGCGTGGAAGACGCTGGGTGAATGAGCCACTCCGCGTGCGCGTCGCAGTCCGCGTCAGCGGTGGCTCCGGGGGGCGTCTCGATCACCACCGCAGCCTGCGAGACCTCTGCGTCCAGCACGCTCACGTCGTCCACTCGGATCGTCTCCGCTGCAGTCAGCTCGGAGACCGGCTCGGCCGCGCTGGCCGAATCGACAACAGGAGGAATCGGCTCGGCGGCTGGCTCGGGCACTCGAACGTGCGGCGAGAACGCCTCGGCGTAGCTCTGCCCATCGGCCTCGATGGCCGACGCCTCCGGCGTCGCTGACTCCCCCTGCCCTGGTACCGGTTCGGCGACGAGGAGCGAAGGCGTCGAGTACACGGCGGGAGCCGACTCTGCCGAGCCGAGATGCGCCGCGACCGCCGGCGGTGTCAGCCGTCGGCGCTCCGGGGCCTCGGCGGACGGCGAACCCACCGAGAAGGGGGCGGCAGCCGGTCGACGCGCACCGAGCGGTCGGAGTGCGCCCTCCCCTCCCTTGGGCAGCAGCCCGCTGAAGGGACGAAGGGCGGGCCGGCGCGAGGAGGCGCCGTCGAGGTCCTTGGGTGCATCAGCCATGAGAGCCGCTCCGTCGACACGCGGTGGTGGGCCGCGGCCGCGCGTCTCCCTAGGACGCCGTCCAGCCGTGTGTGCCCAGGAGCGGGACGAATCTGACGGGGAGGATGTCACGCTGCTCCACGCGATCGGGGAGGCGCGTCACCATCGTGAGCATCTGCTCGTCACGATTCCCGATGGGAACGAGCAGCCGGCCGCCCACCGCGAGCTGCTCGACCAGGGGCTGCGGCACCGCGGGAGCCGCCGCCGACACCAGGACGGCGTCGTAGGGAGCGTACGACCGCCACCCGATGGTCCCGTCGCCGAGCTGCAGCGACACGTTGCGCACGCCGCACTCCCGCAGGACCCCCCGGGCCCTCTCCAGGAGCGGCGCCACGCGCTCCACGCTGAACACCTGGGCGGCGAGCGCGGAGAGCAGCGCGGTCTGGTAGCCGGAGCCGGTCCCGATCTCCAGCACGCGCTCACGTCCTTGCAGCTGCAGCAACTGCAGGTAGCGGGCGTGAACGCTCGGCTGCGAGATGGTCTGCTGATTCCCGATCTGCAGCGCCGTGTCCTCGTAGGCGCGATGCCTCACCCCGGTGGGAACGAACAGGTGGCGCGGCGTCTCTTCGATGGCCTTGAGGACGGCGAGGTCGCTGATTCCCCCGGCCTGCAGCGTCTCCACCAGCCGCCGCCGGGCGCCGCGGTACTCGGGGTTCACGGCGCTCGCCACCAGCGCTCCGATGCGTCGAGCATGTCCCTGTGCGTGAGGTCCAGGTGCAACGGCGTGACGGAGACGAAGCCGTCGCGAATGGCCTGGAAGTCCGAGTCGTCGCTGCCGGTCCAGCTGATCTCGCCGCCACCGATCCAGAAGATCTTGCGTCCCCACGGGTCCTTCATGGGCTGGATGGAATTGGAGTAGACGCGACGGCCAAGTCTCGTGAGCTTGATGCCCTGGATCTCGTCCGCGCGCCGGGGCGGCAGGTTCACGTTGAGCAGCGTCCCCTCGGGAAAGGCCGGCAGCGACGTGAGGTGCCGCAGCAGCGGGACGAGGATCTCCACCTGCTCGTCGAGCTTGGCGATGTCGGCTCGCAGGTCACCGCCGGCGAACGAGAGCGCGATGGACGGAATGCCCAGGGCCAGCCCCTCCATCGCGGCCGAGACGGTCCCCGAGTACAGCACGTCCTCACCCATGTTCTGGCCATGGTTGATTCCGCTGAGGACAAAGTCGGGGCGCCGGTCCATCAGGGCCTCGACCGCCAGCATCACGCAGTCGGTGGGCGTGCCGTCGACCTGGAAGCGATGTTCGCCGCGCCTGACGGGGCGCAGCGGATGGTGCAGCGTGAGGGAGTGCGAGGTGGCGCTCTGCTCGCGGTCGGGCGCCACGACGGTCACGTCGCCGATCTGCTCGGCTGCACGCACCAGGCAGTCGAGTCCGTGCGCGAGGATTCCGTCGTCGTTGGTGCAGAGGAAGTGCATGATGTCGCTAACGGTAGCGAGGGCGGGTCGACGGGGCTACCGGTCGGTCACCGGCGACGGCGGTGCGGCGTGCATTGGGCTACGCGCGTCCCGCGCCATCACCATCAGCCGGCGCCCTGGGAACCGGCTGGGAGCCGTCCAGCACGTCGACGAGCTGCTGCAACTCGCGCTCGAGTTCCGCCAGCGTCTCGACGGCCAGTGCCTCCCGCGCCGCCACGCGAATCATCCCGCCCTTCCGGTGTTCCTCGACCTTCAGTCGCGCGCCGTCGATGGTGTACTTCTCGGTGTAGAGCAGGTGCTTCACGAGCTGGATGAGCTCCACCTCGCGCCGCTGGTAGACGCGGTTGCCCGATCGGTTCTTGGCTGGGCTCAGGAAGCGGAACTGGCTCTCCCAGTAGCGCAGGACGTGCGGCTTGAGGTCCGTGAGTTCGCACACGTCGCCGATGGAATAGAACTCCTGCAGCACCTCGTCCCGCCCACGCTCACTCATGCGTCACGCTCCGCGCGAAGTTCGCGCCCCCATCAGGTCGGCCAGGGCATCCCGGGGCGTGAGGTGCTCGAAGAGGATGCGCGCCACCGCGTCGACGATCGGCATGTCGACCCCCTCGCGCCGTGCCAGCGCGCGCGCGCTGTCGGTGGTGGTCACCCCCTCGGCGACGCTCTCGGTGGCCGCCAGCACCTCGTCGAGCGGACGCCCCTTCCCCACTTCCACGCCCACGGCGCGATTGCGGCTGAGTGCGCCCGTGCAGGTGAGGACGAGGTCACCCATGCCGGCCAGCCCGGCGAACGTCTCCGGCCGAGCGCCTAACGCCACACCAAGCCGCGTCATCTCGGCCAGCCCGCGCGTGATGAGCGCCGCCCGCGTGTTCAGTCCCAGGCCGACCCCTTCGGCGATGCCGGTGGCGACGGCCATCACGTTCTTGAGCGCCCCGCCCACCTCCACGCCGGTCACGTCGTCGTTGGTGTAGACGCGAAAGGCGCCGGACGACAACGCACGCTGCACGGTGCTGGCGGCGTCCTCGTCAGGCGAGGCGGCCACCACGGCCGTGGGCATCCCTCGGGCGACCTCGAGGGCGAAACTTGGCCCGCTGAGCGCCACGACACGATGTGCCGGAAGGAGCTGCTGCACCACGTCGGTCATGAGGAGGAGCGACTGGCGTTCGATTCCCTTGGTGGCCACCACCAGCGTCGCGTCAGGCGACACGGCGGCGCCCCCCGCCTGCACGACGTCCCGCAACACGTGCGATGGGGCGACGTACACCACGAGCTCGGCGCCGTCGAGCGCCCGCGCCAACTCGCCCGTGGCCCTCAAGCGCGGATGCAGCGTGGCGCCCGGCAGGAATCGCGGGTTGGCGTGCGTCTCGTTGACGTGCTCCACCACGTCGGACTCCCGCGCCCACATCCAGACCTCGTGGTCCCCGGTGGCCAGGAGGTGGCCGAGCGCGCTTCCCCACGCCCCGCCCCCGATCACCGCCGCCCGCATCAGGCCGCCCCTCCCGGGCGTCCCAGTCGCGACTCCTCGCCGCGTCGCAGGCGGGCGATGTTGGCGCGGTGCGTCCAGATGACGAAGGCCGCAAGCGCCACCGCGATGCCGGCAAGGGCGGATCGCGGTCCCTCGCGCGCGAGGACGGTGGCGGCCAGGGCCACGGCCCCGAGCATGGAGCCTAACGACACGTACCGGGTGGCCGAGACGACGACGACGAAGGTCGCGAACGCGGCGAGGAACGGCATCGGCGCGAGCGCCGCAAAGACGCCCGACGCGGTGGCGACTCCCTTGCCGCCTCCCTTGAACAGGCCGGCATACGGACGCACATGACCCACGATGGCGGCAATGCCGAATGCCGCCGGCCAGGCCGCCCCGCCAGCCCCGGGGGCACTGCCGGCCCCCACGGCGCCGCTCACCCCCGTGGCACCCGGAAAGAGCAGGACGGGGATGGCCCCCTTTGCGGCGTCGAGCAGGAGGACGACGATGGCGGCAACGGCGCCCAGCGTGCGATACACATTCGTGGCGCCAAGATTTCCCGACCCGTGCTGGCGCAGGTCGATTCCGCGCAGCAGGCGTCCCGCGAAGTACGCGAATGGCGTGGAGCCAATCAGGTATGCGGCGACGAGGCCCAGGACGGGAAGCATGGCGTCAGGCAACGTGCTTCTTCTTGACCTGCACGCGAAGCGGGTTCCCCGTGAAGGCCCACGCCTCGCGGAAGCCGTTGTGGAGGTACCGGATGTAGTGCTCCTGCAACGCGTCGGTGTTGTTGCCGAAGACCACGATGGTGGGCGGCGACGTTTCGACCTGCGTGGCGTAGTGCAGCTTCACCTCGCGCCCCGCCGCCTGCGGCGGCTGCCGTCGGGCCACGAGTTCCTCCAGCACGCTGTTCACCTGCGAGGTGGAGATGCGCTTCTTCCGCTCCGCCTCCACCTCGAGCAGCACATCCAGGACGCGCGTGACGCGCTGCCCGGTGCGCGCCGACGTGAAGAGAAAGGGGACGAAGGCGAGGTACGGTGCCTTCTCGACACACTGCTTCTGGAACTTCGCCGACGTCTTCTCGTCCTTGGACACCAGGTCCCACTTGTTCACCACGACAATGAGGCCCCGTCCGGCTTCCCACGCCAGCGCGGCGATCTTCAGGTCCTGGTTGTGCAGCTCCTCGGTGGCGTCGATGAGGAGGCAGCAGATGTCGGCCCGGTCGATGGCGCGGCGGGTGCGAAGGGCGGAGTAGAACTCCACGCCGTCCTCCACGCGCGACTGCCGGCGGAGCCCGGCGGTGTCGATGAAGACCAGGTCGCGGTCGTGGTAGCGCATGGGCGAGTCGATGGCATCGCGCGTCGTGCCCGCGACCTCGGAGACGACGAGTCGCTCCTCGCCCAGGAGCCGGTTCACGAACGACGACTTCCCCACGTTGGGCCGGCCGATCACCGCGATCTTGAGCGAGGAGTCATCCTCGGGCGGGACCTCGGGGATGTTGTCCACCAAAACGTCCAGCAAGTCGCCCGACTGCTTGCCGCTGACGGCGGACACCGGAATCGGGTCGCCCGCGCCGAGCTCGTAGAACTCGTAGTAGTCGGTGGAGCGCGGATTGTCGACCTTGTTGGCTACCACCAGGAATGGCTTGCCCGCGCCGCGCAGGATCTCGGCGATGCGATGATCCACCGGGTGCAGCCCGCTGCGCGCATCGACCACGAAGAGGAGGAGGTCCGCCTCGTCGATCGCTTGTTGCACCTGCCGGCGAATCTCGACGTCCATCGCGGCCCGCGGATCGTCGGTGATGCCCCCGGTATCCACGAGCCAGAAGGCCGAGCCCGCCCATTCGGCCTGCCCGAAATGCCGGTCGCGCGTGGTGCCCGCCTCGTCACTCACGATGGCGGTGTTGCGCCCGACGATGCGGTTGAACAGCGCCGACTTGCCCACATTGGGGCGCCCGACCAGGGCGACGACGGGGAGCGTCATGCCGCCCCCGCGGCCGCGGTGGTGGCACCCTGACCTTCCAGCTGCAACACGTCGATGAAGTCGTAAGAGGGGTACACGGGCATCGGCAGCGACTCGCGCAGCGCGATGAACGGAGCGTCGTCGAGGAAGATCCCGTCCTCGTTGATCGACTCGGCGGGAATCAGGGCCAGGTCCAGGTCCGCGCGCCCGTCGAGCGCGGCGCGGATGTCGGCACCCACCAGGAGTCCCGCGGTGGTGGTGGTGGGACCGAACAGCGAGTTGACGGCCGGGATGAGCTCGAAGTGGGCGCCGGTGGCTGCCGCCAGCTGCTCGAGCAGCGGCGGCATCAGGTCGCGCATCGCCACGCCGGTGACCACACCGATGCGCCTGCCGTCGAGTCGCGGCAACGATGCCACCCCTTCCATCACCCGCTGGCGCAGGGCGGTGACGGCACCGACGCCATTCTCGATCTGCGGGAAGTCGCCGTAGT
>CAZVDJ010000065.1:0-12764 GCA_964626245.1 uncultured Gemmatimonadaceae bacterium | reverse complement strand
GGCGCGCCTCCCACTGCTCCGGCAAGTCCGCCTGCCGTCCGGGCCTTCGCAGGCACGCCTGCGAGGTCGGCCGTCGCGAGCGCGCGACGGCTCGCTCCACCGAACCACGCACGACGCCCGGGATTCACTCCCGGGCGTCGTTGCGTCTGGCTAGCCTTCCTCCGGCATGGCCCAGCCGACCCCCGACGCCAGCGACGACGAAGTTCTGGGCAAGGCGTACGACGCCCGCCTGGCGCGCCGCCTCCTGCGCTACGCCTGGCCGTATCGCACCCTCATCGGCGCCTCGCTCGCCCTCCTCCTCACCGATGGCGCCTTGCAGCTGGTGGGGCCCCTCCTCACCCGCCACGTCATCGACGTCGCCATCCCGCGGGGCGACGCACCGGCCATCGTGCAGGCCGCGTTCGCCTTCGTCGCGGCGCTGCTGGCGCAGTTCGCGTGCAGCTACGGCGAGACGATCCTCACCGCGCGGCTGGGCCAGCGCATCATGCACGACCTGCGCACCCAGCTCTTCAATCACCTGCAGAGGCTTCCGGTCGCCTTCTTCGACCGCAACCCGGTGGGGCGGCTCGTGACGCGCGTGACCTCCGACGTGGAATCGCTCAACGAGCTCTTCACCTCGGGTGTGGTCGCGGGATTGGGCGACCTGTTCACCCTGCTGGCCATCAGCGTGATGATGCTCGTGGCCGACTGGCGCCTTGCGCTCGCCGCCTTCGCGGTCATCCCGTTCGTCGTGCTGGCCTCCAATGTCTTCCGAGTCCGGGTGCGTGAGGCGTATCGCGCCATCCGCACGCGCCTGGCGCGCATCAACGCCTTTCTGCAGGAGCGACTGTCGGGGGTGCGCGTGGTGCAGCTCTTCGGGCGCGAGGGCGACGAGGCCTCGCGGTTCGACCGCCTGAATGCCGACCACCTGGACGCCCACCTGCGCTCGATCACGATCTACGCCCTCTACTTTCCCGTCATCGAGATCCTGACGACGGTCGCGGTGGCAACGATCCTCGTGGCCGGCGCCTCGCGCGTCGAAGCCTCGACCCTCACGGTCGGAACGGTGGCGGCCTTCCTGCAGCTCGTGCGGCGCTTCTTCGAGCCGTTGCAGGACCTCTCGGACAAGTACAACACCTTGCAGCAGGCGATGGCGTCGAGCGAGCGCATCTTCCGCCTGCTCGATGAGCCATCCGAACCGGATTCGCATGGCGGGCGAGCGGTGCCTGCCGCGCTCGACGGGCGCGTCACGCGAGCGGCGCGGGAGGTCCGCGCGGGGATCTCCGATGACCCGGTCGGCCGGCGTCCGCCGAGCGTGTCCATCACCTTCGACCACGTCTGGTTCGCGTACGACGCGCCGCACGCCGCAGCCCAGGGAGAGCGTCCCACCGAACCGGAGTGGGTCCTGCGCGACCTCTCCTTCACCGCGCGGGCTGGCGAAACGCTGGCCATCGTCGGGCACACCGGAGCGGGGAAGACCACCGTCATCTCGCTCCTCCTTCGCTTCTACGAGCCGCAGCGCGGACGCATCCTGGTCAACGACGTCGACCTGCGCGACATCCCGCGCGATACGCTCCGGCGGCTGATCGGCTACGTGCAGCAGGACATCTTCCTCTTTGCCGGCGACATCGCCACGAACATCCGGCTCTCGGCGCCGCTCGCGCCACAGGAGGTGGCGCGCGCCGCAGAACGCGTGGGCGCGGACCGTGTCATTCGCCGATTGCCCGGCGGATACGACTATGCGCTGGGGGAGCGCGGTAGTTCGGTGAGTGTGGGCGAGCGACAGCTCCTCTCCTTTGCGCGCGCCATTGCCGCCGATCCGGCCGTGCTGGTGCTCGACGAGGCGACGAGCGCCGTGGACTCCGAGATCGAGGGGGAAATCCAGCGTGCCCTGGTGGAACTCATGCGCGGGCGGACGACCATCGCCATCGCCCACCGCCTCAGCACCATCCGGGATGCGGCGCAGATTCTGGTGCTGCATCGTGGCGAGCTGAAGGAATGCGGGACGCACCGCGAATTGCTGGAGTTGAACGGAGTGTACGCCCGGCTTTCACGCCTGCAGGGCGGGTCCTCGAATCGCGCATGACCAAGTGGCGCCACAGCTTGCGGCCCCAGCGGTGCGCGGGGTAGTTTCCTCCCCCTGCATTGGGCATTCACCGTGCAGAATTGCGCCCATGCTCCCCCCGGCCGCCCCAGGATTCCGCCCGCCGCATGCCCTATCTCCAACACCTCGACGCGCAGTTCCCGCTGGCCCGAGGGGAGACGCGCGTTGGTCGGGGGGCGACGGCCGACCTGGTGGTCCCTCCGGGGGCCGAGCCGGCCGAGGCGGCGGACGCGGCGCTGGTCGTCATCACCATTGGTGACGACGGCGCCGCTTCGCTTCGCGTGGCGGAGGGGGACGCCGGCGTCTTCGTGAATGGCGTGCCGGTGGGGCGAGAGCCTGCGCCGCTCCTGCACGGCGATCGCGTGGCGATTGACGGCTGCGAGCTGCGCTTCGCGGATGAGGCACAGGCCGGGGAGACGCAGGAGATTCCGGCCGCCGCGGATGTGCGCGTGGCGACCCCCAGCGCAGGAATCGGCGAGGCGCGTTCGCGTGGCCGGCTCGTCTCCCTCACCGATGGACGTGAGTACGCCGTCCCGGTGGAGGGGCTGACCATCGGGCGGGATGCCGGGTGCGACGTGGTGGTCGCGACCCCCAACGTCTCTCGACGACACGCGCGGGTGCTCCCGGTTCCCGGGGGCTACGAGCTGCTGGACACCAGCCGCAACGGCGTCTTCGTGAATGGTGCGCGCGTGCAGGGGGCGCTGGCGCTGGCCCGTGGCGACACGGTGCGTGTGGGTGGCGACGAGTTCCGCTTTTATGCCGATGCGGAGCCTGCGCTGGAACCGCGCTCGCTCAAGGACGTGCCGTCGTTGCAGATGACGGGGGCGATCCCGGCCATGAAGCGACCGCCCACGCCGCCGCCACCTGGCCCCAGTGTCGTCCCCGCGACCCCCGGTGCGCCTCCCCCCCGCACGCTCGAGCAGGTCCCGTCGCTGCAGCGCACCGCGGCGATGCCGGCGCTCAAGCGTCCCACGCCGTCACCCGGCGTTCCGTCGGCGCCGGCGGCGCCACAGGCGGGTACGTCGGCGGCGAAGGGCGGGTCATCGGGCGCGGCGCCGGCGGCAGCCAGCACCTCCTCGATCGGACGCGCCCGTCCCTCGGCGCTGGCCGTATTGGAGATCCTCAACGAGGGGGCGTCCAAGGGGACGCGCTTCGAGATCCACGCGCCGCTCACGCATGTGGGGCGCGGGGCGTACAACGACGTGGTGGTGCTCGACGAAAGCGTGTCCGAGTCGCACGCCAAGATCCAGCGGCGCGAGGATGCCTGGTACCTGGTGGACATGGACTCCACCAACGGAACCTACCTGGCCGGAACCCGCGTGTACGGCGAGTCGCGCCTGACCAGCGGGAGCGATGTGCGATTTGGCGGGATCAAGATGTCGTTCCGGACGTTGGGCGGGGGGCAGCGGGGGACTGGGGAGACGCGCGTGATCGTCGGCGTGCGTGGCCCGGATCCCAAGCGCGCGGAGCAGCGGCTCAAGGAGCTGGCCCGCGGGGTGGAACCAACGCAAGCAGATCCGCCGCGCCGCGGAGTCCCCATCTGGATCTGGGGCGCGCTGGGCGCGCTGGTCGCCTTCTTCCTCTACCTCGTCCTCCAAGGTCGCTAGTGGAGCTGACCGTTGCCGCCCGCAGCGATGTGGGCATGATTCGTTCCGGGAACGAAGACTCGTTCTTCGCACACGCCACCCGCGACAAGGGGGTGTTCATCGTCGCCGACGGGATGGGCGGCCATGCGGCGGGCGAGGTGGCGAGCGAGATGGCGGTGCAGATCATCTCCCGCGAGCTGCAAGATCTGGCGGAGGTGTATGGCGAGGAGCCGCGGCAGCGCGTGGCGGAGTCGCTCCGCATCGCCAACCGGGCCATCTACGACCGTACGATCCAGGAGAGCGACAAGCAGGGGATGGGGACGACGGCCTCGGTGCTGGTGGTGGCCGGGGCGCGCTACCTCATCGGCCAGGTGGGGGACTCGCGCGTCTACCTCCTGCGCGACGGCGCGCTGCGCCAGCTCACCAAGGATCACTCCTACGTGCAGGAGCAGGTGGACGCCGGCTTCCTGACCCCTGAGCAGGCGCGCTACCACCCGTACAGCAACGTGATCACGCGCTGCGTGGGGGCGAGCGACGTGGTGGAGCCCGACACGTACTCGGGGGAGCTCAAGACCGGCGACGTCTTCCTGGTGGCCTCCGACGGGCTCACGGGCATGGTCGATGACCGCCGGCTGCAACAGCTGCTCCTCTCCCGGGCCTCTGCCGGGCGCGTGGTCGACGCGCTCATCGCCGAGGCGAACTACCGGGGGGGGTTGGACAACATCACCGCCATCGTCGTGCAGGTGGTCAAGCTGGATAACGTGGAAGCCGACGCTCCCACGGCCGAAGGGCCGCGCTACGCCGGCTAGAGACGCAAAGCTCGCGATGTCCAGGGAGCCGGAGGGGGACGACGCGCGGGACCAGCCGGGGACGGACGACGTCGCCGGCCCCCGTCCGCCGGAGACGGTCGCCTCGGTGGCCGGCCTCTACCTGGGCAACATCCTCTACGCACTCGAAGCAACCGCGCTGGGGTTCGAGCAGGGGGCGCAGGCGGATCACGCCGCCTTCTACCGGGCGATCGCGCGCAAACTCGCGGAAGCGCGCGGACGGGAGAAGGCGACCGGGTAGTCCGCCATAACCGCGGCCGGCCGGGCGCGGCGGCCGCCGGGTTCTGCACCGACTTCTAGCGGTTGCCGGTCGGAGGGCGTATGTGGAACGAGCCACCGCCTCCCTTCCTCCGACGAGACCGCCCATGGTGCATCGCCGTCCTTCCCTCGCTCGGCGCTTCCTCCTCATCCTGGGGTGCGCGAGCGCTGTGCTTCCGCTCGTCGCCCCCCCCGTCATCGCCCAGGGGCAGGGCGCCACCCCGGCGCTGAACGCCGCTGACGATCCCCTCCTGCGCGGCTTCCGCTGGCGCTCGATCGGTCCCACCGGGCAGGGCGGGCGCGTGAACGACGTGGCCGTGGTCGAGCGCGACCCGTCCATCCAGTACGTCGCCTTCGCGACCGGCGGGATCATGAAGACGGTGAACCAGGGGACGACCTGGACGCCCATCTTCGACACCTACAGCACGCATTCGGTGGGGGACCTCGCACTCGCCCCCTCCAACCCGAACGTGCTCTATGTGGGAACGGGGGAGCCCAATAACCGGCAGAGTTCCTCGTTCGGCGACGGGATGTACAAGTCCACCGACGGCGGACGTACGTTTGCGCAGGTGGGGCTGCGCGAGACGCAGTCGATCGCGCGCGTGGTCGTGCATCCGCGCGACGCGAACACCGTGTGGGTGGCGGCGGTGGGGCACCTCTTCGGCCCCAACGCGGAGCGCGGCGTCTACAAGACCACCGACGGCGGCGCCTCGTGGCGAAAGGTGCTGTACTTCGATGAGCACACCGGCGCGACCGACCTGGTCATCCACCCCACCGATCCCAACACGCTCTTCGCGGCGATGTACACGCGGCGCCGCACGGCGTGGGGCTTTGCATCTGGCGGACCGCAGAACGGGATCTACCGCAGCAGCAACGGCGGGCAGACGTGGACGCGCCTCTCGGGTGGCGGGTTGCCGCGCGGCGTCACGGGGCGCATCGCCCTCGACATCTCGCGCTCCAACCCCAGCGTGCTCTACGCGCAGATCGAGGTGGGCCCGAGCGGCGAGCCGATCGCGGCGGGCGGGCGGTCGACCGGCGCGCAGGGCGGTGGTGGTGGCGCTGGTGGCGGTGGTGGCGGTGGCGGTGGCGGTGGGGGCCAGCAGCAGAACCTGCCGCCGGACGACCAGGTGAGCGGGATCTGGCGCTCGAACGATGGCGGGCGCAGCTGGCAGTTCCGCGGCAACGAGAACCAGCGCCCCATGTACTTCTCGCAGATTCGCGTCGACCCGAATGACGAGAACACGGTGTACGTGGGCGGCGTGCAGGCACGCAAGTCGACCGACGGGGCGCGGACGTTCCGCGACCTGACGGGGATGGGGCACGTGGACCATCACGCCATCTGGATCAACCCGTCCAACAGCCAGCACGTCATCTACGGCAACGACGGGTCGATCGACGTGTCGTGGGATGGCGGCGCCACGTGGGAGTCCGTGCGCAACTGGGCGATGGGGCAGCCGTATCACGCCTCGGTGGACATGAAGCGGCCCTACACCGTTTGTACCGGGTTGCAGGACAATGGCTCCTGGTGCGGCCCGAGTTCCGTGCGATCGGGGCCGATCCTGGCGTGGGACTGGTACCGGGTGGGCGGCGGCGACGGCTTCTACAGCCAGGTCGATCCCACCGACCCCAACACGCTGTACACCGAGTCGCAGAACGGGAACATCAACCGGCTCGACCTGCGCTCGGGCACGTCGACCAGCATCCGCCCGCGTGCCCCGCAGCGCGGACCCGACGGCGGCGTGAACTTTGGCGGGGGCGGCGGCGGGCCTAACGTCTTCCCGACGCCGGAGCCTGGCACCGTCTTCCGCTGGAACTGGAACACGCCCATCCAGATCTCGCCGCACGACGCGAGCACCATCATCACCGGCGCCAATCGTCTCTTCATCTCGCGCGACAAGGGGACGACGTGGTGGACCAGCCCGGAGTTGAGCAAGTCGATCAATCGGGATGACCGCGAGATCCTCGGGCTCAAGGGGTCGCTGCCATCGTGCAACCGGCAGCGTGCCGGTACGTGCATCAACGCCAAGAACGACGGCGTCTCGTTCTTCGGGACGATCATCACGGTGGCACAGTCGCACATCACCCCCGACGTGATCTGGGTGGGGACCGATGATGGCAACGTGCAGGTGACGCGCGATGGCGGGCGCACGTTCGCCGAGGTGGGGCAGAACATCCCGGGCGGGACGCGCGAGTATTACGTGTCGCGCGTGGAGCCCTCGTACTTCGACCGCGGCACCGCCTTCGTCTCGCTGGATGGGCACCGGCACGACGACCTCAAGCCGTACGTCTACGTCACGCGCGACTTCGGGGCCACGTGGACGCCCATCACCGGCAACCTCCCGGCCAGCGGGAACGTGAACTCCATCCGGCAGGACCCGCGCAACCCCAACCTGCTGTATGCCGCCACGGAGTACGGCTTCTTCGCGTCGCTGGACGAGGGAAGGTCATGGAAGCGCTTCATGACCAACCTCCCCGTGGTCCGTGTGGACGATGTCATCGTGCATCCGCGCGACAACGACCTCGTCCTGTCCACGCACGGCCGCAGCGTGTGGATCATGGACGACGTGACGGCGCTGCAGCAGCTCACGCCGCAGCTCCAGCAGGAGGAGGTCGTGCTCTTCGAGCCCCGCAACGCGGTGCGCTGGAACCAGGACATCCGCCTGCGGCGCTCCGTGACGGGGAACAAGCACTTCGAGGGCGAGAACGCGCCGGCGGGCACGGCGATCACGTACTACCTGAAGGGAGCGGCGTCGGGTGAGGTGAGCGTGACGATCCGTGACCTCGGGAGCGGGGGGTTCGCGCGTACCATCGTGGGAACCGGCGAGGCGGGGCTCAACCGCGTGCAGTGGGACCTGTGCTCCGACCTTCGCCAGGTGCAACCGGGGCAGGGCGGAGGCTTTGGTGGTGGCGGAGGTGGTGGCGGGAACCCGTGCGTCCAGGGCGGCGGAGGTGGTGGGGGCGGGGGCGGCGGTCAGGGTGGCCCGCGCGTGGGGACGCTGGCTGTGCCGGGGGCCTACCTGGTCACGCTCACCGTCGGAGGGAAGGAGTACGTGAAGACGGTGACGGTGCTCGAGGATGTGTGGATGAACTGAACGCCCGACGCCGGTACGCCAGGACGACGACGGGGGCGACAACGAGGGCGAGAACCGGGGGCGCGAGACCGATGCACGGTACGCGCCCCCGTGTGCTCGCGGACGTCGATGTTACCCTCCGGCCCACCGTGTAGTGACGCGTCGGCGGCGTGGCGCGCCGCCTAACGACTCCGCGGAATGAACGCCGCCACCCCCACGCGCAACCCCAGCTCGGTCGCCGTGATGTCCGCGCTCGCATTCCCGGGCCCTTCCGCGGAATAGCCGACGCGCCGCGCGAACGCTTCGGTGACGATCCCCACCTGGCGGGAGAAGAGCCAGGTGAGCCCGGCGACTCCCTCGAACGCCCACTGCGTCGACGAGAGCGATGGACTGGTGTCGCGGTCGTTGGAGACGCGCGAGATGCGGGTGCTCGCCCCGACGTAGGGCAGCGCGCTGGCACCTTCGCCGGCGAAGTAGAGCCGCGCCGCCGGGCCGGCTCCCACGACGGTGGAGGTCGTCGCTCCGGACTTGGCGCGTGCCAGCTCCAGGGTTCCGCCGACGGCGACGCGAGGGGCAACGAAGTAGAGGAGCGACGGCAGAAGGGAGAGCTGCGTGGAGGTCACCTCGACCTTCGTCCCGGCGCTGCCCGTGGTCTCCGTCGTCGTGCGCGAGCGGCTGAGCGACGCGCCGCCGTCGATCACCAGGCTCCCGCGGTCGATGGCTGGTGGTACGGCGCGCTGTGCAAGGAGCCGGGGGGGAAGTGTCAGCAGCGCCAGCCCGGCGATGCCAAGGGGGAGCGAGAGAGGGAAACGTCTCATGATCCTCTCGAGGGTTGGTGTGTGGGATCGCACCCGCGACTGCGTCAGGTGTCCGGACACAGAATTTGCGCTGGGGCGACGGTCCATGAACCCGGCCTGTGGCGAGACGCGTCGGCTGCGGGGCACGCGGTGCGCGCGGACACGCGAGCGGGCGCGCGCGCTTGACTGCGGCCCCTCAGGTCCGTCCCTGGCCTCCGTCCCCAGCCTCCGTCCCTGGCCTCCGTCCCTAGGCCCGTCCCTGGCCTCCGTCCCTAGGTCCGTCCCTGGCCTCCGTCCCCAGCCTCCGTCCCCAACTCCCGTCCCCCCACTCGACGCGCGCGCTCCTACCCCCGCACCACCTCCAGCACCCGCTCCGGCGTCAGTCCCACGGGCCGCGCCACGAAGACCCGCAGCCACCGCGCCGAGCGATAGAGCTGCTGCGACATCTGCGGAAGGTGAATCGCCCCCCGCAGCCCCTCGCTCGTCAGCTGCACCACCTCGCCGGCGCGCCGCACCACCGGGATGTCCAGCCCCAGCATCTGCGTCTTCTCCGGGAAGTCGAGCAGGAGCTCGCCGGGGGCCAGTCCGTACGACTCGGCCAGCGCATTCTCGGCCTCAACCGCGCGCGGGCGGTCGGCGGCGAGCCATTCGCCTGCGTCCTCGTCGAGGTCGGCCGCCGGGCACTCGAACGCACGCTTGTACAACCGCCGGTTGCGCAGCGCGTCAAGTAACGCCGACGGGCGCCGCTGTTCGAGCGTGTGCAGCAGCGCCTCGTCCGTCAGCTGCGCCAGCTCACGCACGTCCAGCGCGCGCGCCCGCAGCGCCTCCTCCACCAGGCGCTTGTACATCGCCGTTGCGCTCCGCACCGCGTGGTGCCAGTACACGTTGCGGTACATCTGGTACTTGGCGAAGAGCAGCGACTCCAGGGCGGAGAGCCCCTTTTCCAGTACGCCGATGCGCAACGCACCCGACGCCGGGTCGGCGACCACCGTGAGCGCGTTGATCAGGCGGTCGGCGTCAATCGTCCCGTACGGCACGCCGCACATCAGCGTGTCGCGCTTGAGGTACTCGATCTTGTCCAAATCCAGGGAGCCGGAGACGAGTCCCTGCAGCGGCGAGGTGGAGCTCCCGCGAATCAGGGCGAAGACCCGCTCCGGCGCGTCGGGCGCGAGCTCCCGCAGCACGTCGGCCACCTCGCCTTGCGTGATCAGTGGGCGCGCCACCTCCTCGTGATGCGGCGCACCGATCTCCTCCAGGGCGTGCGAGAAGGGGTAGTGCCCCACGTCGTGCAGGAGCGCCGCGGCCCGCACGATCGCCCCCTCGCACGGGTCGATCCCCTGCAGCGCCCCCTGTTCCTCCAGCAGCCGCAGCGCGATCCGGGCCAGGTGATACGCACCGAGGGCATGCTCGAACCTCGCGTGCGTGGCGCCGGGATAGACGAGGTACGCCCACCCCAGCTGCCGCACGTATCGCAACCGCTGGAACACGCGCGTGTCAACCAGGCGCACCGCCAGCGGATCGAGCTGGATGTTGTTCCAGAGGGGGTCGCGGATGATGGACATTGAGAGACGGGAGACGGGAGACGGGAGACGGGAGACGGGAGATGGGTGACGGGAGAAGCAATCGCGACAGCTACGACACACCGCGCCTCCCCCCAAAAGTAGAACGCCGACGCGCATCGCGCGTCGGCGTTCTCGTCTCCCGTCTCCTGTCCCCCGTCTGCTGTTCCCTGACTACCCCTTCGGCCCCGCCTTGGCGATCGCCGCGTCGACGTTCCCGAACTTCTCGAAGTTCTTCCGGAACATCACGGCGAGCTTCCGCGCCTGCGCATCGTACGCGGCGGGATCGGTCCAGGTCAGCCGCGGCGTCAGCACCTCGGTGGGCACGTTAGGCACGGCGGCCGGGATCTCGAGGCCGAAGATCGGGTCGGCCTGGAACGGGATGCCGTCGAGCGCGTTGTCCAGCAGCGCACGCACCATCGCGCGGGTATAGGGGAGCTTCATCCGCTTCCCCACGCCGTACGCGCCGCCGCTCCACCCCGTGTTCACCAGCCACACGCGCGACCCGTGCTGGTCGATCAACTTGCCCAGCATCTCGGCGTACTTGCTGGGATGCCAGACCAGGAAGACCGCGCCGAAGCACGACGAGAAGGTCGCCTGCGGTTCGGTGACCCCGCGCTCGGTCCCCGCCACTTTCGCCGTGTAGCCGCTCATGAAGTAGTACATCGCCTGCTCGCGCGTGAGGCGCGCGATGGGCGGCAGGACCCCGAAGGCGTCGGCCGTGAGGAAGACGATGTTCCTGGGGTGCCCGCCGCGACCGGACGGCACGTGATTGCGGATGTAGTGCAGCGGGTACGACGCGCGCGTGTTCTCCGTGATCGACTGGTCGTCGAACTTCACGCACCGCGAGTCGGGATCGAGGACGACGTTCTCCAGGATGGTCCCGAACATCTGCGTCGTGGCGTAGATGTCCGGTTCGTTCTCGGGCGAGAGGTTGATGACCTTCGCGTAGCACCCCCCCTCGTAGTTGAAGACGCCCGCGTCCGACCAGCCGTGCTCGTCGTCCCCGATCAGCCCACGCTCCGGGTCCGCGGAGAGCGTCGTCTTGCCGGTGCCGGAGAGGCCGAAGAAGAGCGCCGTGTCGCCCTTGGGGCCGATGTTCGCCGAGCAGTGCATGGAGAGCACGCCGCGCTTCGGCATCAGGTAGTTCATCACGGTGAACATCGCCTTCTTCAACTCGCCCGCGTAGCGCGTCCCCCCGATCAGGATGGTGCGCTTGGCCAGGTGCAAGACGATGAACGTGCCGCTGCGCGTCCCGTGCGTCTCGGGAATGGCGTGGAACTCCGGCGCGTGCAGCACCGTGAAGTTCGGCGCAAAGGCGGCCAGCGCCTCGGCGTTCGGCCGGATGAACATGTTCCGGACGAAGTTGGCGTGCCACGCGTTCGGCGTGACGTAGCGGACGCTGAGCCGGTGCTCGGCGTCGGCGCCGCAGAAGAGGTCCTGCACGAACAGGTCGTCGAGCCGGTTGAGGTAGTCCCGCACGTCGGCCTGTAGCCGCTCGAAGTGCGCCTCGGAAATCGGCTGGTTCACCTTTCCCCAGTCCACGTCGCCCTCGGTGGAGGGCTCGCGCACCACGAACTTGTCGTTGGGCGAGCGTCCCGTGTGGGGCGCCGTGACGGCCACGAACGGCCCCATGTCGGCAAGCGTCCCTTCGTGGCGGGCGATCGCCTCCTGCACGAGCATGGGGGCGATCAGGTTCCAGTGAGTCGTCCCCTTGGGATTGAGTCCCTGTCCTTCCAGGGCGTTCAGGGGGGCGGTCGTCGTGGCCATAGCGGGCAAATGGGGAAATGGGCGCGGCCGCCGGGATCCCCGGACGCCTCACCCTGGTGTGGTCGAACTGACGATCACAGGAACGAAAAGGCCCGCGCCCCCCCTGGCGGTGACAGCTCCCGGCTGGCGGGGCGAGACCTCTCCTGCGCATCCATGACCGCCACGGCGGCCATGTTCACAATCTCCTGGACGTCCGATCCTTGCTCGAGGATGTGCACAGGGTGCGCCATCCCGACCAGGATCGGTCCGATCGCCGTGGCGCCGCCCAAGTCGCGTAACAACTTGTACGCGATGTTGCCCGCGCTCAAGTTCGGGAAGATCAACACGTTGGCCGATTCCTTCAGCGCGCTGAATGGAAACGATTCCTCAAGGATCGACTGGTCCACCGCGGTGTCGGCCTGCATCTCCCCGTCGACCATGAGCCCGGGCTCCCGCTGCCGCAGGAGCGCCACGGCCCTGGCCACACGCTCCGCCTCGGGGTGGCGGACCGACCCGAAGTTGGAGAACGAGAGCATCGCCACACGGGGGGTCTGGCCAAAGGCCCGGACGATCCGCGCGGCGGCGCTCGCGATCATGGCCAACTGCTCGGCGCTGGGTTCGATGTTCACCGTCGTGTCGCCGCAGAACACGACATGCCGCTCGAACACGAGCATGTACATCCCCGCCACGAGACCGGTGGGCCCCGCGCCGATCACCTCCAGGGCGGGACGCAGCGCCTCGGGATACGTGGTGGTCATCCCCGTGAGCAGGCAGTCGGCGTCGCCGGTCGCCACCATCACGTTGCCGAAGTAGTTCCCGTTCACGATCCGCCGC
>CAZVDJ010000064.1:0-12797 GCA_964626245.1 uncultured Gemmatimonadaceae bacterium | reverse complement strand
CCCCTGGCGCAGCGGGCGAGAGGTGGGGATTGTCGTCGAGACCGACGTTGCCCCAGTGGAGGGGGTGCGCTACAAGCCGGTGGCGATGGTCCCCGACGCGGAGCCGGCGGTGTCGCCCGGGCTGCTGGCCACCTGCCGCTGGCTGGCCGACCACTACGTCGCCCCGTTAGGCATCGCGCTGCGCAGCGCCCTGCCGGCGGCGCTGGCCGGCGCCGAGCATCCCGACCCGTCGGGACGGACGCGCCGCACGGTGGAGATCGAGCCGCTTCCTTCCTCGCTCATGGCGCGCGAAGCGGCCTTTGGCCGCGCCAGGAAGCAGCGCGAGCTCTACGACTACCTGGAGTCGGTGGGCGGGCGCGCCGCCGTGGAGCACGTCCTCGAGCGCCTGTCGATTTCCGAGTCGGTGATCGACGGCCTCGTGCTGCGCGGCCTGGCCCGCGTCGCCCGCGAGTCGATGGACCGCGACCCGTTTGCCGCGCGCCCGCCGGCTCCCGCGGCAGTCCACGTCCCTACACCGGCGCAGCAGGCGGCCATCTCGCGCGTCGTCGGCGGGGGGGCGGGGGACGTCTTCCTGCTGCACGGCGTGACCGGGAGTGGCAAGACGCTCGTGTACCTGGAGGTGCTGCGGCACGTGGTCGACGTGGCGCGGCGATCGGCCATCGTCCTGGTCCCCGAGATCGCGCTCACCCCGCAGACCGTCGACCGGTTCCGCGCCGTCTTCGGTGACCGCGTGGCCGTGCTGCACTCGGCGCTGAGCGACGGCGAGCGGCTGGACGCCTGGCGCGCGCTGCGCCGTGGCTACAAGCGCATCGCGGTCGGGGCACGGTCGGCGATCTTCGCCCCGCTCGACGACCTCGGCGCGATCATCGTCGACGAGGAGCACGAGACCAGCTACAAGCAGAACGAGACACCGCGCTACCACGCGCGCGACGTGGCCATCGTGCGGGCGCGCCACGCCGGCGCGGTGACGGTGCTGGGCAGCGCGACACCGAGCCTGGAGAGCTGGGTCCTGGCGCAGGAGGGGAGCTACACGCTCCTCTCGCTCCCGGATCGCGTGGGGGGAGGGGTGCTGCCCGAAATCGAGATCGTCGACCTCGCCGCGCAGCGGGGGGCCCCCCCCGAACACCAAGATCCCCCCGACGCCCCGTCCGCCCCGCACCATTCCATCCCCTCGCCAACCATTTCCTTCCCAGCCGACCGGGAGCCGGACGGCGCGGACTCGACTGCGCCCACCCCCGCCAACTCACCGCTTCCCACCACCCCTCCGCGTCCCGCGCGAATCCCCGCCCCTCCGCGAGTCCTCTCCACCCCCGGGTCTCGCGATCCCTTTCGCCGGGTCGTCTCGGAACCGCTCGAGCGGGCCATTCGCGCCACCCTCTCGGCGCGCGAGCAGGCCATCCTCCTCCTGAACCGCCGCGGCTACGCCGCCTTCGTGCAGTGCACCACCTGCGGCGACGTGAGCGCCTGCCCCAACTGCTCCATCTCGCTCACCTACCACCGCACCCCCGAACGCATGGTCTGCCACTACTGCGGCCACGCCGAGGAGGTGCGCCCCGCCTGCGCGCGCTGCGGCGCCGCCACCATGCGGCAGCGCGGGCTGGGGACCCAGCAGGTGGAGCGCCTCCTCGTCGAACGTTTCCCCGACGCGCGCATCGCCCGCATGGACGTCGACACCACCAGCGGAAAGTGGGCGCACGCCGAGATCCTGGATCGCGTCGGTGCCGGTGAGGTCGACCTCCTCCTGGGCACGCAGATGATCGCCAAGGGGCTCGACTTCCCCAACGTCACGCTCGTCGGCGTCATCGACGCCGACGTGGGAATCAACCTCCCCGACTTTCGCGCCGCCGAGCGGACCTTTCAGCTCCTGGCGCAGGTGGCCGGGCGTGCCGGGCGCAGCACCAAGGCCGGACGCGTCATCATCCAATCGCGCATGGGGACGCACCACGCCCTGCGCTGCGCCCTTGCCCACGATTACGAGGGGTTCGTGGCCCAGGAACTCCCCGGTCGCACCTCCCCGCCATACCCGCCCACCATCCGCCTGGCCAACGTCGTCTTCAGCGCCACCGCCGAGCAGGCCACCGCCGACCTGGCGCAGCAAGGGACCGACTGGCTGCGCCGCCTGGCCGCCGCCCGCACACAGTTGCAACTGACGATCATCGGCCCCGCCCCCTGCCCGGTGGATCGCATCAAGCAGCGCTGGCGCTGGCACACCCTGGTCAAGGGGCGCAGCGGAAGCGCCCTGACGCGCGCCCTGCGCTACTTCGCCGAGCGTTTCGAGGTCCCCAACCGGGACGCGATGCGCCTCGTCGTCGACCGGGATCCGGTCTCCCTGCTCTAGGCGGGCCGGTTGCGAGCCCCAGGCGGCGACATGGCTACCGCGCCGTCCCCCTCGGGGGTTCACCCCACCCCCTCGCCCCTGCGATCTTCCCCCGTGCCGCACCGCCGTCCCGACCCGTGCCCCTGCCGATGAACGACACCACTCGCCGCTTCCTCTCCGCCATCGTCGAGCGCGTCCCCGCCGGGGGCGAGATCGTCGAGCTGCGCCTCTTCCCTGCCATCCGTCAGGGCGGGATCGAGAGCGGCGTGGCCGTCGTGGCCGTGCAGCTGCCGGTGGCCGCGCCGTCGGTGGATGTCGAGGTGGCGGTCGACGCCGGCGCGCCCCCGCATGCGGGGGTCGTGCCGATCTCGCCCGCCCTCCACGACCTGGTCGACACCGACGTCGCCGTCGAGGACGAGGAGGGGAGCGATGGCGACGAGCATCCGGTTGCCGTCTCGTTCATCCCCATGGCGGATACCACGGGGGAGTTCGAGGTGGC
Source organism: uncultured Gemmatimonadaceae bacterium (assembly GCA_964626245.1). Classification (GTDB taxonomy): domain Bacteria; phylum Gemmatimonadota; class Gemmatimonadetes; order Gemmatimonadales; family Gemmatimonadaceae; genus SCN-70-22. The sequence continues at coordinate 9,981 of CAZVDJ010000064.1, read as the reverse complement.
GGACGCCCTGGACGCCGAGCTCACCGAGATCGTCGTCGCCGTCGAACGCGACACCGTGGCCGCCAGCGAGCGCGCCACGACCCCGCCGTCCGGCAACGACGAGTTGGACTCTCCGTACGCCGATGCCTCGCTCCCCTCGGAAGACAGCGGGCGCCCCATTCCCGTCGTGCAGGCGGACTCGGCAACGGGCGACGTGGCGGTCCTCGCCGACCTCGCCGACCTCGCCGACCTGGGCGCACCGAGCGAGGAGTCGCCGATGCCGCTGGCCGACATCCTGGCGCTGCCGTCGCCGGAAGGGCGCGCCGGCGACGATGTCGCCGAAACGCCCGTGGTGCCGCGACAGCGATACGCCATCCTCACCGCGCGCTACCGACTGACCTTCAAGGGGCCCGATCGCGGCAAGTGGGACGTGGAGATCACCCACGAAGCCGACGCGCCGCTCGATACGGTGGAACGTGTGGCGCGTGGCGTTGCCAAGCGCGCGGGCGATGCCTCCGATCCCGAGCACTTTTCCGGCGAGTCGCTGCGCGCCGCGCTCGAGGCACCGGTGTGGGCCACGACGCCGTAACGGATGCCTTCGCGGCGTACCTGCGCGAACACGGGCTCCCCGTCACCTCGCAGCGTCTCGAGATCGCGCGCGTCATGCTCGGCTCCGAGCGCCATCTCTCGGCGGACGACGTGGCCACCGAGCTGGACACGCGCGGCAGCGGGATCGGGCTGGCCACCGTCTATCGCACCATCGATCTCCTGGTGAAGAGCGGGCTGGTGGTGGAGCGCGATTTCGGCGAAGGCTTTCGCCGCTACGAGTCCGCACGCGACATTCCCCACCACGAACACCTGCTGTGCACCGTATGCGGCAAGGTGCGCGAATTCCGCGATGAACGGCTGGAGCGCATGACCACGCTGGTGGCCGAGGCGCACGGCTACGCGCGCCAGCGCCACCGCCTGGTGATCTACGGGGTCTGCGACGACTGCCAGCGCGGGCCGGCTCCTGCAGTCGTTGACCGCCGTTAGCTGCTGGTCTCGCCTTTTCGTCTTCTCTAGTGCCAGGAATGATCGTGGAAGCTCCCAGCGTAGGTTTGTTGCTGTCGTTCAGCGCCGGCCTCATCTCGTTCCTCTCGCCGTGCGTCCTTCCGCTCATCCCCAGCTACGTCACCTTCATCACGGGACTCAGCTTCGATGACGTGACGGCGCGCAAGCGCGTGGCGCTGGTGCACGGGCTCCTCTTCGTCCTGGGGTTCTCGCTCATCTTCCTGGCGCTCGGCGCCACCGCCACCGTCCTGGGGCGGGCGCTCTTCGCGCAGCGCGACCTCATCACCAAGGTCGGCGGCGGGATCATCATCGTCTTCGGGCTCTACCTCATCGGGCTCCTGAACATCGGCTTCTTCTCGCAGGAGCGCCGCGTGCACCTGGCGGACAAGCCGGTTGGCTACCTGGGGACCGTCCTGGTGGGGATCGCCTTCGGCGCCGGGTGGACGCCGTGCATCGGCCCCATCCTCGGCTCCATCCTCATCTTCGCGTCGAGCGAGGCCGACCTGCCGCGCGGGCTCGCCCTGCTCACGGCGTACTCCATGGGGCTCGCCGTGCCGTTCATCCTGTCGGCGCTGGCCGTCGACCGCTTCATGGGCTTCTTCCAGAAGTTCAAGCGACAGATGCTCCTCCTGCAGCGTGCCGCTGGCCTGGTGATGATCCTCGTCGGGATCCTGATGATCACCAACCAGTTCACCATCCTGGCGTCGTGGCTGCAGCAGTTCACGCCGGACTTCATCCTCGAGCGGCTGTAGCGGCGTCACCCCCCACCCCCAAACGCACCACCGCTGCCGCCCGGCGAGGAGCAGACGCTGGCCCCCGTGCCGGGGCGCCTGCTCGACGACGAACGACAGCGGTGATGCGGCGCACACTGTCGCCGCGCAGGGCGCGGCATCGCGCGAACAATGTGCGGCAGCGCTCCGACAGTCCTTCCTGACGCCGGGCGAGCGCTCTCAGCGCCGCTCGCGGGTGACAGCATCCGATCACGTCCCCGGCGTCAGCTCACTTCTCGAGCATGAATGGGGCCACGGCTGAGCTCCGTGACCCGTCACGGCGGCCCGGGACTGCGAGTGGCGAGTGCGCGTCCCCGTTCCGCTGAGGAGTTGGGGAGGAGTTGGGGGAGTTGGGGACGGAGGCCAGGGACGGACCCCGGCAGGAGGAGGAGTTGGGGACGGAGGCCAGGGACGCACCCCGGCGGGACCCCGGTGGACATAACGAGCGAGATGGTGGAGGACGCGCACCACGTCGCGCGACCGGCGCGACTACTCGGTCACCGCGAGCTCGTCTTCCTCCTCCTGGCGCGCCAGCAGCTCCCAGTAACGCCCGCGCCGTTCCATGAGCGTAGCATGGTCGCCTTCCTCCACGATCCGTCCGTCGTCCAGGACGATGATGTGGTCGGCCTCCCGCATCGCGGTCGCGCGATGCGAAGCGATGATCGCCGTGCGCCCCCTCCAGCGCCTCGCGCAGCCCGTGCAGGATGGCCGCCTCGGTCTGGGTGTCCACCGCCGACAGCGCGTCGTCGAGAATCACGACCGAGGGCCGGCGGGCCAGCGCCCGGGCGATCGCCGCGCGCTGTTTCTGCCCGCCCGACAGGTTGATGCCGCGCTCGCCCAGCATCGTCTCCACCCCGCCGGGGAACTCCGCGATCGTCGCCGAGAGCTGCGCCACGTCGGACGCCCACATCGGGTCGCGCTCGTCGCTCGTGCCGTAGGTCAGGTTGGCGCGGATCGTGTCGCTGAACAGGAGCGTCTCCTGCGGCACCACCCCCAGTTCGCGGCGCAGCTCGGCCAGCGGCAGGGCATGCAGCGGCATCCCATCCAGGAGGATCTCCCCCTCGGTGGGATCCCAGGTGCGAGACACGAGGTCGAGCAGCGCCGACTTGCCGCTCCCCGTTCCCCCAACGATTCCCAGCGTGGTTCCGGCAGGGACGGTAAAGCTCAGGTGCCGAAAGACCCACGGCGCTTCGGTCGCTGCGCCGCGCGCGGGATAGCGAAAGCCCACGTCCCGGAAGGTGAGCGTGCGCCCCGACGATGCGGGCGGCAGGTGGCGCGGCTCGGTCGGGTCGGAGACGCGGGGGCGCGCGTCCAGCACCTGCACCAGTCGCGCCATCGATGCCCCCGCGCGCTGGAAGAGGTTCAGCACCCATCCCAGCGCGATGAGCGGCCAGACGAGCATGGTGAGGTAGAGCCCGAACGCCACGAAGTTCCCCACCGAGATCGTGCCACGCAGCACCAGCGTCCCTCCCACCCCCAGCACCACCGCCGAGCCGGCGCCCCCCAGCAGCGCGAAGGTAGGGTTCATCAGCGCTTGCAGCTGCGCCAGCCGGAGGTTGCGGCGCAGGTAGTCGTCGCTCATCGCGCTCCACCGCGCCGCCTCGGCCTCTTCCTGCCGGTAGGCGCGCACGATGCGCGTCCCCGCCAGGTTCTCCTGCACGCGCGTCGTCATCGCCCCGAAGTGCTCCTGCACTTCCTCGAAGCGGTCGTGGACCAGGCGCCCCAGGCGCACCATGACCCACGGCAGCGGCAGCATGGGGAGGAGCGCAAGCGCGGTGAGCCGCGGCTCGATGGCCAGCATGAAGCCCAGCGCCAGCAGTCCGCCGACCCCCGTGCTCACCAGGTACATGATTGCCGGCCCGGCCGCCATCCGAACCGCCGACAGGTCATTCGTCAGGCGCGCCATCAGCTCGCCCGTTCGCGTGGCGCCGAAGTACTCCGCGTCCAGCGACAGCAGGTGACGGAAGAGCGCGTTGCGGATGTCGTACTCCACTCGGCGCGACAGCGCGTTGAGCAGCTCCCGCATGCCGAAGCGAAAGGCGCCCGCCAACAGCGACACCCCCACCATCGCCGCCCCCACCTGCCACCCCGTCCGCGTCGAGGCGCCGGGGCGCATGGCGTCGATGGCATGCTGCAGGAGCCAGGGGTTCACGCTCCACAGCGCCGACGACGCCAGCACACAGGCCAGCCCCGCCGCCATCGTGCCGCGGTACGGGCGCAGGAAGGGAATCAGGCGTTTCAGCGCGCGCACCGGCCTCTTCTAGGATTGCGACGGTGAGGGGGGACACGGCACCTTTGCCGTGTCATACGGTATGTACCAACGGTACCCCACGCCTTCAGCCGCCCGGCACACACCCGGAGGAGCCCTCATGACCCAATATATCCGGCGCGCCGCATGGCCCGCCGCGCTCGCCCTGGCCATCACCCTCGCCGCCTGCGGCGAGAAGGGAGCGGAGACCGGCGGACTCGGACAGGACACGTCACTGGCGCGCGACCTCGCCCGCGTCGGGGGGGACACGGCCGTGCAGCCGCAGCTGCAAGACGTCCCTGCCGCCACCCCTGAGCCCGAGCCGCCGCCGGCAGAGGCGCCGCCCGCGGTGACCACGCGTCCGCGTCCCAAGACGACGCCCACGCGCCCCAAGACGACCCCCGCGCCCAGCACGCCGACCACGGAGCCCGCGCCTCCTCCGGCACCGACCACGCCGGGAGGCAACACGGTGGAGAAGGGGACCGGGGCCGCCGAGCGTATGGGGACCGTCGCGGCCGGAACGCCGCTGCGCCTTGGCGCTGCCGACAAGGTCTGCACCAACACCAACCGCGTGGGCGACCGCTTCATCGCGACCACGACCGAGTCGGTGACGGGCGCTGACGGCGCCGTCATTCCCGCCGGCGCGGCGGTGACCATCGAGCTCACCACGCTCAAGCGCAGCGAGAACGCCAACGACCAGATCCAGATGGGCTTCCGCGTCGTGAACATCTCGTTCGACGGCCGCACCTACCCGCTCGAAGCCGACGTCCAGACCGCCGCCATCACGCGCGTGCGCAGCACCACCGGCGGCGACGACGCCAAGAAGGTGCTCGGTGGCGCCGTGGCCGGCGCCGTGATCGGGCAGATCCTGGGGAAGAAGTCCAAGTCGACGATCATCGGTGCAGCTGCCGGCGCCGCCGCGGGCGGAGCCGCCGCTGCGGCCACTGCCAACTACGAAGGGTGCGTGAACGCCGGCGCCAGCATCGTGGTGAAGCTGAATGCGCCGGTGACGGTGGCGGTGAAGTAGGCGGACTGCAGACGGGAGACGGGAGACGGGAGGTAGAACCCTCCAGGGCGGTAGTCCGTCCGGTAACTCGCAGCCAGAACGACAAACGGCGCCGCAAGGCGCCGTTTGCACTCCCGTCCCCCGTCTCCCGTCTCGCCTCTCCCCCTACGGATTCCGGTTGATGCACCCCGTGAAGTTCGGGTTGTTCGCCTCCGACAGCGGGACGATGATGTTCGTGTCGGGGCCGCGCTGCAGGTTGTCCTTGTGATACGCCCCCGTGGGCCACACCGACTCCGCCGGGCGGCTGTACTGCCTGCTGAGCCGGCGCAGGTCGCCCACGCGATGCGACGTCCCGAACATCGCGAAGGCACGCTCGCGGAAGAGCAGGTCCACGCGGCTGGCGGCCGTCCCGGGATCGGTGAGCGGCGCCAATCCCGCCCACGGCGAACGCGCCTCGTTCAGCTTCTGCACGAACGTCGTCGCGTTGCCACCCTGCAGCGCCGCCTCGGCCTCGATCAGGCGCGCCTCCACCCCGCTCGCCAGCTGCACGGTGTGGTTCTGCCGGTTGTAGTTGCGGAAGAAGTAGCGCGGCGTCACCAGGTCGAACGACGACGGGGCCCCGTCGCCGTCGATGGGGACGCGCGGGTCGCCGGCGGTGGCGAAGTTCATCCCGTTGGTCCCCTCGCGGTCCGACACCAGCAGCGCCTGCGTGTTGTACATGTACGACCAGGTGAAGCTCTGCTGCCGCGCCGTCGCCAGGCCGTGCGACACCACATACGAATATGAGGTGGGGACGGCGCTGACCGTCGTCGCGGCAGCGGCGAACTGTCCCGCCCCCAGCTGGGCGCGCCCCTTGAGCACGCTGGCCAGCGACCGCACGTTGGCGGAGATCCCCGCCGACCCTAACGACGAGTCGAGCTTGGTGATCGCCAGGGCGAAGATCTGCGCCGTCGTGAGCGGCGGGCCGTACGTGAGCGTGGGTTGCGTCGTGCTCACCGGCGCACCTGAGCAGTAGTTCTCCCCCTGCATGATGAGCAGGGCACCCTGCAGCGCGTACATCTCGGCGATGCCGGGGTCGCTCGCCGTCACGGCGCGCAATGCGCCCGCCGCCCGGGAGGCCGACTCGCGCGCGCGGTGCAGGTCGATGTACGTCTGCAGCCAGGCGCCGTTGGCCGCCCGCACGTTGCGCAGGTCCATCTCGCGCAGTTCGGGCGGGGTGCCGCCAAAGCGGAACTCGTCGCTCAGGTAGCCCGAGGCCATGACCTGGCCGATGCCGGCGCCGCCGCCGCTGCCGCCGTTGTAGGCGACGGTGAAGTCGCCGATGGCTCCCGCCGCCAGGGCGCGGGCCCCCTGCAGGTCGGTGGAAAGCCGGCTCGGGTCGATCTGGTCGGGACGGTCGGCCTTGAGGATCCGGTCGGTGGAGCAGGCGGCCGTTGCCACCAGGAGCAGCAAGGCGCCCAGCCGGTGCGGTGTGTGCAGCTTGTGCGTCGTACGCATGGTCAGCGCCCTCCTAGTAGTTGAGGTTGAGACGGACGAGGAAGACCCGGGGTTGGGCCTGCTGCACGAAGTTGTAGTTCGGGCCGTCGGTCCCGGCGGTGTTGTTCTCCGGGTCCCACGAGGTGAAGTCGGTCCAGATGGCCAGGTTGCGGCCGGTGAGGATGATCGACGCCCCGCTCGCCTTGGCGTACGACGCCAGCGTGCGCCCCAGCGCCCAGACCACCGAGACCTCGCGCAGGCGCACGAAGTCGCCCTTCTCGCCGTAGGCGCCAAAGGCGCTGGGCCCCGCCACCGCCTTGGCCTGCTCCTCCAGGTCGTAGCCCGGCACGTGCAACGCCGCGCAGTTCTGGCGGAAGGCGCACTGGAACAGCCCGTTCACGTTGTGCGACACGAAGCCGCCGCGGTAGTCGAGCATCCCGCTCAGCCGCAGCCGCTCCTTGAAGAGCGCCACCGAGTTGTTGATGGTGATGGTGCGCACCGGCACCGTGCTGCCGTTGAAGACGGCGGTGTCGGTCGTGGTGATTTCGCTCGGCTCGATGATCTTGTTGCCGTTGGCGTCGCTGAAGCTCTTGAGGCGCGGCCACCAGAGGCCAAACAGCGGGAAGCCGGGGCGGTTCTGGAAGCCGAATCCCGTGAGCGGCGGGATCCCGGGCGCCAGCGTCTCCAGCCGGTTCTTGTTCCCCGACGCCTCGATCCCCAGGTCCCACCGCAGCGCGTCGCGGTCGATCATGCGCGCATTGAGCGAGACCTCGATCCCCTTGTTGGTCACGACACCCACGTTCTCGATGCGCGAGGCACCGGCGCCCAGCGATCCCGGCAGCGGGCGGTTGACCAGCGCGTCCGACGTCTTCTTGTCGTAGTACGTCACCTGCAGCGACACCTTGTTGCGCAGCGTCGTGAGGTCGAAGCCTCCCTCGAACTCGCGCGAGCGCTCGGGCTTGATGTTCGTGTTCCCCAGCGCCCCGAACGTCACCGACGGCACGTCGCCCTGCCCGAAGATCGTCGTCGTGGTGGGCGTGAGGAAGGTGATCGCCGCCGTCGCCGTCGGCTGCTGCCCCGACTCGCCAAAGGCCAGGCGCGGGCGGAGCTGGTTGATCCACCGTGCGCCGCTGTTCTCGATGGCCACCCACGAGATCGTGGCCTTCGGGTAGACGATGGCGCCGAAGTCGCCGCCGAATGCCGAGTTCTGGTCGCGCCGCACGGCACCCGTCAGGAACAACTTGTCGCGCCAGCCGAACGTCTGCTCCACGTACATCCCGAACGACACGGTTTCCACCGTCTGCTCACCCGACACGCGCTGCGAGCCGGCGTCGATCGTCGTGCCGCCCGGGGGGAGGATGTTGGCCGTGTTGAGGCTCCCCACCAGCCGGTCGCGATTCCACTGCACCCCCACCGCCGTCTTGGACGTGAGGTCGCTGCGCAGGTTGAACGACGCCGCCGAGTTGAGGTCCAGCGTCCAGCGGTTGTTGGTCCAGCGGTCGATGGTGCGCACCCCCTGCCGCTCGATGCCGCAGGTGAGGCACCCCTGCCCGTTCTGGATGTTGGCCTCGTTGTTGAACGACATCCAGTCCACGCCTAACGTGGCGCGCGACGACAGGAACGACGTGGGGCGCCAGTTGGCCGTCGCCGAGTTGAGGAACTGGTTGGTGTAGCGCGAGACACGCTTGGCAAAGCCCTGGCTGGGGGGCGCAAAGCCCCAGGAGCTGGAGAGCGCCGGATTCGGGTTGCCGAACAGCGCCGACCCAATCACCCCCTGCAGGTTGTCGCCCGTCTGCGGCAGCAGGTTGTACGAGTTCACGTACCCCGAGCTCACCTGCACGTCGGCCTGCGGCGAGAGCGTGACGCCCAGGTTGGCGCGCAGGTTGGCCTTGGTGAGCTGGTTGGGGATGCGCTGGTCGCGCGGGATGCTGGTGACGCCGCGCTCCCTGAAAAGCGAGTCCATCTCCGCGTCCGGCATGCGCAGGACCCCCAGCTCGTTCTCCCAGTCGGCGCTCAGGAAGTAGCGCGTGGCGTCGCCGCCGCCGCTCACCTGCGCCCCGTACTGCATGCGCTGGCCGTTGCCGATGGGCGACGTGTCCTCGTCCTCGAGCAGGTTGCGCGTGTGGAGCTGCTGGATGGTGCACTGACCCACCGCCTGCTGCCACTGCAGGCAGCCGCGGGTGGCGCCGGTGGGGGAGCGACCGACCGTGTAATAGATGCCGGGGTAGTCGGCCGGGTCGTACGACGTCCCGCCCTCACCGTACAGCGTCCAGCGCGGCGCGCCGACGCGCCCGCGCTTGGTGGTCACGACGATCACGCCGTTGGCCGCCTGCGTCCCGTACAGCGTTGCAGCGGACGGCCCCTTCACCACCTCGATGCTCTCGATGTCTTCCGGATTGAGGTTGTTCAGGAAGCTCGGCCGCCCGCCGCCCACGTAGAGCGTCCCCGCCAGGGCGGGCGACGACTGCTCCATGCGCACGCCGTCGACCAGGATGAGCGGGTCGTTGGAGAGCGACGCCGACGACAGCCCGCGGATGCGGATGCGCGCCCCGCCCCCGACCGTCCCGTTCGACGCGATCATCGTGACGCCGGCCGTGCGCCCGTTCAGCACGTCCTGCATGGAGGTGATCGGCTGCTCCTCCACCAGCTTGGAGGCGTCGATCTTGGCGATGGAGTTCCCGAGTTCGCGCGTCAGCGTCTGCCCCGTCGCCGTCGTCACGACCGCTTCCAGTTGATAGGGCGCGCGCGTGAGGGTGAAGTTGGCGGTACTCGCCTCGTTGGCGCGCACCGTCACGGCCTGCATGGCCGACAGGTAGCCCAGCCGGATGACGCGCAGCTGGTACTGCCCCGGTTGCACCCGCGCGATGGCGTAGCGGCCATCGGCGTCGGTCATCGCGCCGATGTTGGTGCCGTCCACGCGCACCTGCGCCCCCTCGATCGGGGCCCCGCCCGACTGGTCGGTGATTCGTCCGGTGATCCGGCTCCCGGTCCCCTGCGCCAGCGCGGCGGTCAGGGGGGCGACGACGAGTGGAACACTCAGCCATGTCGTCAGGAGCAAGCGCCGCGTACGTCGGAACTGCATGCGTCGGCCTCCAGCGCGGGGGGGAACGCGCGCGAGCGGCCGCAGCAGTGCAGCCGCCCGTCGCGCCGAGGTGTGCGAAATTGCATACAATTCGGCGGCGCGTGCTGCGACGATACGCCCACCCGGGAGACCGCGCAATAGGGCCACGCCGTCCAATGCCGTGACGAACCGCGCGCCCCCCGCTACACACCGCCCTCACACTCCGCCTCACCCCCGCTCCACCCCCCGCCCCCACCCATTCGGGTAGCCCAGAAACAGAACGGGCGCGCCAGCATCAGCGCGCCCCCACCCCCGTCTCCCGTCTCCCGCCTCCCGTCTCATCTCGCACTCGTCCCCCCCGTCCCGCTCATCCTCGGCTCCGACACCC
>CAZVDJ010000063.1:0-12902 GCA_964626245.1 uncultured Gemmatimonadaceae bacterium | reverse complement strand
GATCAGGAAACGCGCGACCCCCGGGCCCGAAGCGGGCTTGTTACCTCGGCTTGTAGACCGGCTCTTTCAGCAAGTAGGCCGAAAGTTCTTCGTCGATTCGTGTCATGGCAGCGCCGTCGAGCGCCACGGGGAGGAATCCTTGGATGTCGTCGCGTTGATACGCGGACTGCACGAAGGGGATCATGAACACGGGTTGCTGAATGTCCGGCATCTGGGCCGCCCACGGACCGTGCAGTTCAACGCAGTGCGGCAGACGGAGCGGATACTGCACCGCATCATAGATGGGTATGAAATTTTGGACCATCCCTTTCTTCGAATACGGCGGGTAGGTCACGATCACTCCGTAGGGCGTCGAGAGGTCCTCCGCGTAGGTCGCGGAAAATCGTGCGATCATGCCTCGTACGGACCCAAAGGCCGGGCCGCGCTCTGCGGCCGTTCCCCATCCAATGCCCACCGCGTTAGGGAGTTCCGTGTCACGTAGGGCTGGAAACTCATCAATGACGCGACCCGCTGGCCCCTGCGCGATATCATCCGCGAGCGCGCAGATGAGTCGAGACGGGTAGAGATAGGTGGACTCCGACAGACCCGTCGCCTTAAAAAGCGGGCTGCCCTTCAACACCTGGACATGCGGCGCGCCCTGATGGGCCTCTAGGTCTTGTGTCGAGCCAAACGCGAAGGTGAATACCGCAGGGTCCTCCTGCTCCGGAGCGAGGAGGATATGCGGACGGTCCTCCCGGGGATCGTGCGATCCTTCCTCCGGCGGCAAGTAGTACAGCTCACCAGGCGTTCGCTTCATCGTTCACCATCGTTCAGCATCGTGCAGGGGTAGGGGTAAACAAAACGCGACCAAAGGTTCTTGGTCGCGTCCGGGAAGGTGCGGGAAGGAGGATTATACCTTTCGGGCAAGCTTCTGAAGGACGGTGCGCGTGGCTTTCGCGCTCATTGCCTGTGCCTTCTTGAAGGCGGCCAAATCCAGATCTTCGGCGCTCGCGGACTGTCCGCTTCCTCGCGAGCGCTCACTCTTTTCGGCGGCGTGCGCGGCGTGCGTTGCCGTGTCGGGAGCCATGGCTGTTCTCAGGGGTGGGTGACAACTCGTGGCCGGTGCAAGTCGGGGGCCGCTGACCGGCACGGGCTTCTACATACTGCGCGGTTTGCCCTCGTGTACGCAAGGACGACCTATGCCGCCTTCGCGCCACGTTGTAGGTACGCTCGAGAGGATACCAGAGTTCCAGATCTCGAGAAAATTGCCAGTCGGGCGCGCAGTTGTTGGCCTCGTAAGTCATTATACGACAGATATTTGCGAATGCGGCGCGCGGGAACTGGGCCCCTCTCCCCACGGGTGTTAGTCGAATTGTCCCCGGTAGAGACCGGCGATGGGGCCACGGTGCTTCTCCGCGTTGAGGACCGCACGCGCCTCGGCTGGTAGTTATCACCGTTTTGATAACTCTGACCGAAGCGAGTTGAGGGCGGTCGACCTGCAGGGGGTCTTGGTACCTTCTCGAACGCCCTACGCCCGTGGACTCCATTCTCCGCATTGCAGCCACCCGCTCTGTGTTCCCGCGCGACGCTTCCTCCTGGGCAATCGCCTCGGCCTGCGCCCGGAGCGATTCCACCACGTCCGGTCTCCCGATCAACCGCCCCACGTTCTGCGCATACCACCACGACACCGCCTCGCTCCGCCGCCGTGTCCGCTCGTGGGCGTTCTTTGCCTTGGCGCTGCGGGCCGTCAGGTCGGGCGTAAGGGCAAGCGCCCGAATGGCCCGGAGCACCTCGACACCTTCGGGCCACTACCCCTGCAAGGTTGACATGATCGATGCTACGAGATTCCGGTCCCCTACGGCAGCCGGTGCGCGGAGACGCCGCCACGGCCGAACCGTCCCCCGCATGGGCTGGCAACCGATCTCGTGGTCTGATCGTCCGTGTCCGCGCCGCGGAGCGTGAGGACTGGACGGCCCACCGAGGCCGTGATCGTCGGCCCCGTCACCGAGGGGCGTGCGAGTCGCGTGCGAGTCGCGTGCGAGTCGCGTGCGAGTCGCGTGCGAGTCGCGTGCGTACACGCGGCAGGAGTTCCTGGGCCCGGTCCGTCCTCTGCGTGGCCACATCCACCGCACACCGCGCGAGGTCATCGCGCCAGATTCCGTCCGCCTGCGGGATCACCCTGACGAGCACCCAATCGGGTCTCGCCATCCCACGTCTCACGCCCCGCCGGTCGTCCCCCAGCCAGCAGCGACGCCCACGACGTCCTCGTGCCGCCCGGCGCGGAGCTCGCTGACCGGCGTGGAGCCAAACAGCGCGTCGCTCGGGTCGAGGAGGACGCTGAGCATCGTCCACGGGCTCGCCCCGTTGAACGCCTGGAGCACCTCCGGGATGCCCGGAAGCACCGCGCCCCCCTGAAACTGGAACCGCGGATACATGAAGCGCCCCTCGAGGGGGACCGCCAAGATCTCGCGGCGTACCCGCCGTGCATCGAGAGCCTCGAGCGAGATCGCCCCGAGGAGCGCGCATGCCGTCTCCGCGTCGACCGCGCCGTCAGCGTCCGCGATCAGGCGCTGCTTGATCGCCGCAAGTTCCGCGTGCTCGTCATCGGAATTCTGGCGAGGTACGGCGGCTGGCCCGCTTCCGGCCCCGTCGAGCGCGGCGTCGAGTGGCTGGGGGGTGACTTTCATCATCCCAGGGCCGCCCTCGGGTCGAGTGTCTGCAGGATGCTTTCGTGGCATCGTCATTGGGAGCGCTCTGCTCGCTCGCGTTTCCGACGCACGTCATTGAGAAGGATCTCGACGAGCTCCGGATCACTGGAGATCTCGAAGGCTTCTCCGTCGGGGTCGACCACATAGACCGTCCCGTCCGGCCAGCCGACGATTCGACCAGCCGCGTGAACGGATGATTCTGCTTCCGTCCTGACAGTCTCCAAGCTGTCGGCGGGTCCCCCACCGAAGATCCAGGTGGCGCCGCCCTCGAGGTCGTCTTCCACGATTGAGGACTCGGCACGCCGAGCGCCCATGGCGAAATCGGCGTGATAGGCGAGCTCGCCCGCACGCTGCATCAGCATGAAGAGGAAGTTGGCGATCAGGAGGTCCGTGTCCACCGGTCCTTCCCTCACGGTCGACGACCGGAAGTGCTGGGCCGCCTCGACCAAGTGCGCTTCGTGCTGCTCGCGTCTAACCGGGCTCTTCCACGTCACCAATGCGCGGTTCGGCTCATCGGGGACGATGTACCCATCGCTGATCGTGGCCACGGCCAGGGATCGGTGCATGAGGGTCCCCGCAAAGCGAAGCCCCATGCGCATCATGATGGGGCTCCCGATCAAGGCGCTCTCCGCGGGCGACGGGGGAGCCCTGAAGTGGCGAAAGCGGGGCGAGGCGAGCCACCAGTGATCGTATGCGGCGAGAATCGGCATCCCGGAAAGGTATCCCAGGCCTCCGACAGGTGCACGAGCGGCGCCAAGCAAACGAGCGCTGCCGCAGAATCGCGGCAGTGCCCGTGGATCGACGGTCAATGATTTCGCTCCTGCCCGGTGACGTCGCGCGCGCCTCCGCCTGGAACCGGCAACGTTAGGCGTCACCCGCGTCACCAGCGTCACGTACGTCGCGTACGTCGCGCGTGCAGATCTGATGGTGAGATGCGCCCCCGGCGTTCCGCGCCGCAAGGGATCGCGCCCCCCATGCGCAGACCGACGGGTGCGGTGAGTTGAGCGCGTCCCGCAACAACCCGTCACGAATGTGACGGGGGGCCAGGAGCGCTTCTTCGCGAAGCTTGGTCGCCAGAACTCTCGCGAGGGTACGATCCGCGTCAGATGCGCGAACGCATGTACACATCAGCTCGGCCTCCTCGAGGAGTTCCCGATACCACTGGATGCGGGGGTGCCATTGCGCGAGGAAATCGTGCAGCACCCCGGGCAAGAGCCACGGACCGTGCGGCAACGACTGGAAGTACGCCGCCACGTCCTCGAGTCCTTCCAAACTGGTGCACATCACATCAACGGCCGGCTGCCCGCCGTCGGGCGCGGTTCTCGGGTGCCGAAGGACCGCGACGCTGGCGCCGTCGATGTGAATCGGGCGTGGCGAGACCGAGAACAGAATGGTCATCAGCGCGGACAGTCGACGATGCTGCTTGGTCGAGAGCCGACGCGTCCTCGTCTGCGAAAGGTTGGCGATCAACGCGTCGTACTCGTGAGGCAACAGCTCCCAATCGCGCATAAACAGCGGCAGCGTCTCGTGGTACAACGCCAGTTCTTCGTAACCGAGCGTCGCGGAGAGCGGGATGGAGCGGGTTGTTGCGGTTATTCGGGGCATGGCGAACATTGGATTGGTGGGCAATGAGGGATGTCATCGTCGAAGCGAAGACGCACGCGCGAGCGCATCGTGCGTCGCCGCGTGAGCATAGGGGGCGCCTCGAAGGAGCGCCCGTTTGGGCGCGGGTGCGACGTTACGGACTCTTCGGACGCGAAACACGCAGTCGACGGCGGAGTGGTTCCATACGATTCCGTATGATCCCGTCTCATCGCGTGGAGCCCCATGTAAGCGGGAACGTCCGCGACGCACAGGCGTTCGCGCCGCCGGAATCGGTGCGGACGGTTGCTCGTGGGCGTTCGTGGCCCTGGGAGACGGCTCGCCGATCTCGCCCTAGGCGAAGTCCCTGCGCCGTCGGAGGCGAACGTTCTTACTCGCTCGCCCGCCGCTGGCGACGCCACGCCTCCACGGCCTCTTCCACCAACTGGCTGACGCTCGTATCCAGGTCGACGGCCGACAGCTTCAGTTCTCGGATCATCTCTGGGGGGAGATAGAGGAGGACTTGCTGTCGCCCATCGGCGAGGACCCGCTTGCGGCTGCGTCCGGCGGGGACCGGCGCGTCCCCGGTCTGGGAGGCTGGGCGCTTTCGTGGCATACCGCCAGAGTATCGCGGCGACACACGGGACGCTACGCGTTTGAGACGGCGAATAAAAAAAGCATCCCGATCTTGACGCTAGTACACTAGCATGCTAGTGTACCTCCTGCGGTAGGTCCTGCCCGCCGTGGTAGTTGCCACACTCGTCGTCCGAACTCATCCCCCACACGCCAGGAGGCGTATGGCCACACGGAGTTCTTCCCACGACCTGCACGCCGAACACGTGTCGCTTTCTCGCCTGCAACGGCGCGCGCGCTGCGAGCGGATGGACTGGTGGCAGACCGAGGGCGCGCGCGGTGGGTACCGTCGCGATGCATCGCCCGATGCTCGAATGGCGTACGCGCTCAAGAAGCTCACCTCGCTTCCCGCGGTCGTCGGCGACGCGCTGCATCACGCCGCGGCCACGCGCGCGCGCCGCGTCCGGGACGGGATGCGCCCCCCGACGTTCGATGCGCTGCTGGAGATGGTGCGGGACCGGCTGAACACCGCCGTCTGCTCTCGGAATGTGGAGCGTTTCCTCGAGCGTCCCGGCGACACCGTCATGCTCCGTGAAGTGTTCTTTGAAGAATGGCCGGACGGACGCATCCCGTCCGAGCTCGTCAGCGCGACGCGTACAAAGGTCGAGTCGCTCCTCCGGGCGATGGTGAGGCACCCGGTGTGGGAGGATCTTGCCCACTGCTCGCGCGGTGACATCCTCATCTGCGATTCCCTTGATGCGCTCGAGATCGAGGTGAACGGATCGCCGGTCCGCGTATACGCGGCGCCGGACTTGATCTGGATCTCCCACGAACGTCGCGAGGTACCCGGCTTCGGCGTGCCACTCCTGCCACCCGTGGTGACGATCCTCGACTGGAAGTCCGGGCGTCCGCATGCGGCCGAGGAGCATGGCCGGGCGCAGCTCGCCGTCTATGCGTGGTGGGCGACGCAGAAGCTGATCCTGCCCGTGATGCCTGCCGCATTCGTTGGCCGGATCGCGAACCTGGGCGCGATGACGCTTGAGGATCATGACTGCCAGTTCGTGTTGCACTCGGAAGACGTGCATCGGGGCGGGCGCCTCATCGGAAATGCGGCAGCGGCAATCCTCGCGGCGCGGGGCCCGGACGGCACGCTCCCGATGGACGAGACCGCGCGGAGCCCGTCCGCGTGCCAATGGTGTGCGTTCACGCCGCTCTGTCGGGACGCTCCTGACGATGCAGAGCGCCGTTTGCGCGGGACGGCGCTGCACGGGAAGGCGGCGTCCGCTGCGTTGGCGTAGTGCCTCGATGCACGCCGCGCGGCCACCGCACGCGATGGCCGGGCACAGATGGGTCGGCAAGTTCTCTCACACGCGCGACGGAGGCCTCCCCGACGATTCGCTGGAGACGCCGGTTGGCGGCTCTCGGAACTCCGCACTGATCGCGCGGCCCTCACAGATCACGGACCAGCGCTCGGGCGTGGGCGGAGTGAACAGCGCCGCGAGGTCGGCAGGGGAGCGTTGGTACGCGCGCGCGAAGGAGAGCAACTCGAACGCGTCGACACGGCGACCGCCGCTCTCAAGTCGCGAGAGCGCGTCCTGTCGGATGCCCACGCGTCGTGCCGCCTGCCCCTGCGTCAGGCCGCGACGGGCGCCGAAGGGGGCGTGTCGCCTCCACTCGCGCAGTTGCGCCCCGATCCACACCTGCCACCGCACGGCCTCTGCTCCCCGATCCCCCTCAATCGGCGGCCATGGTCGCCTCTCTGTCGAGGTACCGCGCGTCGTCCGCTTCATGCCGCGTCCTCCACCCGGAACGGTCGAACTCCCGCCACGATTGCCGCCATTCGCGGCCGCAGAAGAAAGTTATGCGATAACCGCAAAAAATGTGGGCGGAGAATCTGGGCCGCCTCAGGCTCTCAACACATCACCGCAGACGAGGACACGAGACATGACGCAGGACGCAGCGGGCGCCCCACCACCCGGCGACTTTCAGGCACGGCCCCGCAGCACGGACCGCTCGGACTCGGCCACAGGCGTCCCGTCCGACGTCCGCCTGTCACCCGGTGCGCCTGACGACGACGAGAACGCCCAGCAGCACGCGCTGATCGTCGTGCCGTCGGCCGGCCTGACGGCGCATTCGCCGCCCACGGAGATCGTGCACACACCGCGCTCGTTCGACGAACGGGTAGCGGCTGCGGCTCCCGCACCGGTGATCGGCCGTCGGCGGCGGCGACGCCGACAGGTCGAGGACCGTGCCGCGGCGCGTGAAGGGCGACGCCGCGTCCTCCATGCGACGACACTCGTGCATGCCGTCGCCGCCCACCTGCGTGCCTCGAGCCTCCTCTCGGAAGCCGCACTGCTTGCACTCCGCGCACTCTTGAAGCGCGGAGCCCGTCGACAGCAGGTGAGCCCGCAGGGACTCGACGAGTTGGAGCGCGAGTTCCGGGAGCGCGCGAGGGAGTTGGCGTCGCAATTGCCCGATCCCGCGCTCGCGCTGGAAGCGGCGCATCGACTGGCCGACGAGCGCTGCGAGGAGCTCGACCGTCGGAAGACGGCGCAGGGCGCGCGTCGCGCCAGTCGGGCGCACATGCGCCTCGCGCGCGCGCAGATGCGTGCGGAGGGTCGGATCGTGCTCGGGGCACTGACCGACGAGCAGGTGGACGTCGTGCAAAAGCGCCAGCGCGTACTGCACGCGATGGAACGTGGCGCCTCGTGGGCGGCCGCATGCGCGGAGTCCGGGGTGATCGCGTCGAAGGCCGCCGTGTACCGGTGGCGGCAGGCGTTCGAGACGTCGGGCATCGAAGGGCTCGTGGATCGGCGCGTGCTCAACGGACGCGCCGGCGTGTCCCTCGAGATTCGCACCCTCGCGCGGGCCGCGTGGCGCCAGTGCGCCAACGGGAAATCGGGAAGTGTCTACGCGGTCCTCCAGTCGAAGTGCGAGGACGCGGCCGTGAAGACGCCGAGCTACGGGTGGCTGGCGGACTTCATCCGCTACGAGATCCCTGCGGACGAGAAGATCGTGCGGGACGAGGGCATGGTGGAGTGGCGTCGGCAAGCGGCGCCCCGTCACACCGTCGAACGCGCGGCCTTCGCCAATGAGCTCTGGCAGTGCGACGATACGCCCCTCGACATCTGGGTCCGCGCCCCGACGCGCGACGGGCGCTGGGAGGTCGAGCAACCGTACGCGACGGCCATCATCGATGTCCACTCGCGCGCCTGTATGGCGGTGGGCGTCTGGACACGAACGCCCAACGCGTGGTCCGTCGCCCTCACGCTGCGGAAGGCCATCCTGCCCAAGGCCTCGTCACACGTACCGTTCCGCGGCGTGCCCCAGCGCTTCGCGATGGACAATGGAAAGAACTACCGCTCGGCTGCGATGAGCCGCACGCTCGCCTTGGCGAACATTCGGGCAGAGCACTGCGCCCCGAGAAGCCCCAATCAAAAGCCTGAGGTCGAGCGCTTCCTGCGCACACTGCAGGAGAACCTGCTGCCGCGATTCCCGGGGTACAAAAAGGCCCACATGGTCAGCGTCGAGGCAGCCGCCAAACGCGTCCTGTCCCTGCTCACCATCGAGCAACTGCGGGACGAGATCGACCGCTGGGTGGACTTCTACAACGACTCGCACCACGAAGGGATCAGCAAATCGCTGGACTTCTCACCGCGCCAGTTGTGGGAACACACGGTGGTCCGCCACGAGGTCGAACCGGAACTGCTCAATCGGCTCCTGCTGCAATCCTCCACGCGCGTCGTGACGGCGAAAGGTGTGAAGATGACTCTCAGAACCGGCGAGAGCGCGGAGTTCTGGTCGCCGGCGCTCGCGGACAAGTTCCGCCTCACGGTCCTGCTCCTCTTCAATCCGGAGGATCTCGCGTCCGTGCTCGTGGCCGACGCGTCCACCGGTCTCCCCATTTGCGAAGCGTTTCGCATGGGCGTTAGTGGGGCGCGCTACGGCCACGCCGACATTGTGCAGGCACAGCAGGGCCGGTCCGCGGTGCTGGCGGGTGTGGCTGACCGTCTGGCGGCCCACCACGAAGAAGCCGAGCGGGGTGACCGGCTCTCGCCGGTGCGAACCCGAGAAATCCGGTCGTATCTCGACGAGCAAAGCCTTCGGGCGGCAGAGGAACCACGGCCGGCGCGTCTCGCACCAGGTCGTCGTCTCGCACTCTCGTCGGGCGATCTCACAGACGATCTGACAGACCATCTCTCAGACGATCTCTCAGACGATCTCTCAGACGATGCACCCGTCGCTCGTCCGTCGACCGCGGTGGCGCCGACAGACGATGGAGAACATGAGGACGTCGACGCGGCGAAGACGGCACGTCCTGCGCCGTCCCGCGCGCGGCCGACAAAGCGCGCCGCCAGCGCTGCTCCCGGGCCGGAGCTCGGCGACGAGGCCGACATGCTGGCGCAGCTCATACGCCTTCAGAGCGGCCGCTAACGCGCCGCGTTCCTGCCCTGCGTTCCACTCGATTCCGCTCGATGCCGCTCGATTTAACTCCCGCCCCACCACTGTGCGCGCCACTCGGCGCGCCACCACTTCTTGAGGACACGACCATGCCGGAACAGCACGCATTCGCTCCTACCGCAGCGACGCTTGGCGTCACCAACTCGGAGGAGCCGGGTCCCCGACTCATGACCATCACCGGGACCCCCAACAGTCCAACCATCCCTCGCGCCAACGCCGTCACGAGCGACGTGAACGAGGCGAGATCGAGCGACAGACACGTCGTGCCCGCGCGTGACGTCGAGGGGGGCACGCCGCGGAAGCCGCGTGCCGAGAAGGCCGTGGAGGCGCCGGCGCCGACCGCCGCGCGTTTTCGGGTGCAATTCCCCGTGAAACGCCAAACCGACGACGTGGTCATCGAAACGCCGCTCATGATACGAACCGCCAATAGAACGCTCTCACTACACCACGGGAGTCCACTCGTGGTCTGGACGGGGCCGTCACGCAATGGGAAGACGTGGACGGCGAAGTGGCTGCGCGACAACATCAACAGTGCCGCCGAAAACGACCCAAACGGCTTCCGTGCCGAGCACTTCGAGTACGGCGGAGATACGTCACGCGGTGGACCTGAGATGAAGCGCGTCATTCGCAGCGTGTATCACGCGGTGATCTCGAAGAAGCTGGATGAGGGACTCTATCGGCAGTCGCCGCCCGAGGGCCTCGCCCTGCACCTCGTGGAGGGACTCCGCGCGAAGAATATCCAGATGCTGATGGTCGATGAGGCGGGGCTCCTGAAACTCGGAGGACTGCGGGCGCTCGTCCTCATTCGCGACGTGGCGGAGGGGGACGCGTGGCCCTTGAGCGTCGTGCTGATCGGTATGGACAACTTGCCGGCCGACATTGCGCTGCTCCCGCAGATCGAGCGGCGCGTGCACGACTGGTGCTACTTCGAGCCGTACTCGCTGGAGCAGACGTACGAGCTGATCGTCGGACTCGATCCGCAGTTCGCCAAGATCTCGCTCGACGTCCCGGCGCAACGCGACATGATCGCGTTCATTCACCAAAGCTCCGGAGGATTGCCTGGACTCCTCGCTCCGTTCCTGCGCAAGCTGCACTCCAACCAGTCGATGATGAACGAGCCCCTCTCGCTCACCCTCCTTCGTATCGTTCACATGATGACGGACCAGGAGCATCAGAAGGCCAAGAACGCCGCATCCACGGAATACAAGCTCGTGGGCGTTCCTTCCAAGCGGCGTTAGCACCACCATGCAGGAATCGAGCAGCAACGAAGGTGGGGGCGGGGCGACGTCGAGGGCGCGCCGCCGCCTCGAGCGGGCGGCGGCGGGCGCCGCCATGCCGCACGCCGCCGTGCGTGATGTGGTGGCCGCACTTCGAATCGCCAATCTCGCCGCCCGTGCGAGCGTGTCGGCCAAGTCGCTCGCGCAGGTGTTGTCGACAACGCAAGTGCTGGCCCTGCAGCGGCACTGCCCCGATCTGCCACCGGTGGAGGCCGTGCGCGCCGCGCTGGACGTGGCGGCGCAGTCGGGCGACATCGCGATCACCGGTCGCCCCCTCGGGCATCCCTTGTATGTGCATCCCGAGGCGAGCACGCGACTGCGTTCGGCGCTTGGACTTGCACCGTCGGCGCCTCGGCGCCAGCGCACGCGGGCGCTCGTGCTGGAGGCGGCACGGTCGCTGGGGCGCGCCGTCCGCTTCTGCGACATCATTGCCTATCGCGATGAGAGCGGGTGGGCGGCGGGCATTGACCGCGGGGCTATCGGGCGCGACGTCCAGAGCCTCTGTCGATCCGGAAACATTGTCGCGGTCCGGGAAGTCCTCGGCGGCGGCGTGGATGGACAGTACTTCTATCTCCCCGAGGAGCACGCGCCGGGCGCGGCGCTCGAACTCCCCGTCCCGCTCGGGCCGAGTTCGTGGCTCGAGCACGTCCTCGCCACGTTTCAGCGATGCTGGGACGCGGAATGCGCGCAGGGAGCGCGAGAGGGGCGGCGCCCCCGTCCGGTGACAACGGGCATCCTCCGCGCCCGACTCCTGGACGAAACAGACCTCCCGCAGGCGCGGGACGAACAGCTCGTGCCGAACGCGTTGCTCCAACTCGCGAAAGCAACGCCCCCACGGGTGAGGATCGCCTGCCAGCGCAAGGGGAGTCACTTCGCGCTCTGGGCGCCGGCCGACGTGCCCGACTCGTCGCTGGATCTCGGGGCGGCGTTTGCGTCGGACGTGGCGCGCGTGGCGGAAGCGGCGCAACGCGCCATCCGGCGGCTGCAGGTTCCCGCGGTCGGGCGTCGCGAGGTCGAAGCAGAGATTGCGCGGGATCCGGCGCTGCGGCCGAATGGCGCCTCAAGCGTCGCGGCGCTGCTTGCCGACGCGTCAAAAGCGATGATTGACGCGGGAGCGGGCGCGCGACGGCGCCGTACGACGCCGGTCGTGCTGCATGCGGGTCGCGTCGAGGGCGAGGCACATTACGGGGTGTCCGCCGGTGACGATGCCGGCCATGGCGAGGTGGAGTGCGAGGCGTCTGCGCGCGAGCGTGCGCGTGCACGCCGCTATGTGGACCTCCTGCGACTCCTCGGTCGCTGGCGCCAGCGTGACGGGATGACCCAGGTGGAGTGTGCAGCGGAGAGCCTCAGTGCGGCCGCAAGCGTGGGTCGACTCCGGATCGTGGAGCAGGGGATCGCGGAACTCAAGGCGGCCACCGCCCAACTTCGTGGCGATCTCTCGGAGGACGTGCCCCGGGTGAATCGCCAGATCGACGAGCTGGAGACCGAGGTCGACGCCGTGCAGCACGCGTGCGCGTTTCATCGGGCTCGTCTCCTCCGCGAGGCCCGGCGGCTGCGGACGTGGAGCCCGGCACTTGAGGGCGCGGACGCGCGCGGAGTATTGGAGGCGAGCGGCGTGACGACGAGGACGGGAGCGGTCGGCTCGGACGCGGGCGAGGCATCGATGACCACCGACGAGATCTTGTCGATGGTGCGGTCGCGCGGCTACGCGCGCGCCATGCGCGCCACGAACCCCACGGAAATGGTTGCGCTGCTGTCACATCGACTGCTCCGTCTCGATAACGGCGAGTTTGACGGGTGGAGGCGGAAGGCCTCCGAGTTCCACTTCGAGCGCACCGACGCCATGATCTTCGCGGCGATTCAGTGGGGCGGCGGGATGGCGGTGCTTTTCGCGCAGTTTGCGCGACAGGAACTCGGGCAGTTACGAGACACGCGATACGTCAGCGCCGGACTGTCGCACCCCCGCTTCGATGCGCGCATGGCCTCGGCCGCGGCGCTCGCCTTTCTCCCAGGCGACTCCGCAAGCGATGAACTCTTGGCGCAGGCGGCCCTTCAGGATACCGATGCGGGCGTCCGACGCGCGGCGTTGTGGGCGTATGGAGCGGCCGCTCGCCCTGGTCTGCACACGCTTGTGCAGCGCGTACTGGATGGTGAGCGACACCGAGACGTGCTGGCACTCGCGCGGAGCGCGCTCGCCGAGCCCGAGCCCGAGCCCGTGTGGTGGACGATCTGAGTTCGCGGTGTGGAGAAGGGCGCTCCGAACGGAGCGCCCGTGGCGTTTGTCCCGGGACCTCCGGCGACACCCGGGTTGCGCACCGTGTTC
>CAZVDJ010000062.1:0-13022 GCA_964626245.1 uncultured Gemmatimonadaceae bacterium | reverse complement strand
CCGTGCTCCCGTCGGGGAGTCGCAGGGTACGGCGCTCACCGGCAGCCGTCGACACCGAAGAGGCGGCGGCGAGCACGGCGGTGCCCGTTTCGTCGCCGGCGGTCCGCAGTCGCGGCAGGATCAGCGCACCGCCAATGAGGACAACGGCTGCCGCCGCCACCTGCAACAAGCGAGCACCATCTTGCCACCAACGGCGCTGCGCCCGCGCCACTACCCGTTCACGGTGAGCGCGAACGGTGGGGGGCGTCGTCGAGCGGATCAGCGGACCCGTCGAGTCGGCGCGAGGCGCGGGGCCGTCGGCGGCGTGAGACGACGGGACGTGGGCCGCGCCACGAATGCGCGACGAGAGCGCCCCCCACGCCGCGTCCAGATCCACCCGGGTCTCGGGAAGCGGGGTACTCCAGCCCAGCCGCATCGCCTCCAGTGCCGCCCGCCGTTCGGGATCGAGCGCCACCCAGCGCTCTGTCTCCGCCCGCTCGTGCACGTCCCCCTCCCCCGCCACGAGGCGGGCGAGACGATCGAAATCGTCGTCGGAGAGTGGAGTGGAGGACATGGCGGAGCAGCAGAGAACGAGTTGCGGACTGATGCGGGACGATGAGGAGACACGCGCGCGACCGCGCCCCCTTACTCGCCAAACTCGGCGGATGTTAACGTCCCCTCCGCCCATGGCGCGACCCGCCGACCGGCGAGGCGCAGCTCGCCGCGAGGCACCCACCTCCCGAACCCCGTACTCGTGTCCGACCCGGCGACCCCGAGCAGCTCCGAGCAGTCGCCGAGCGACGAGGTCGCGGGTTTCCCGATTCCGGACGATCCGGCCCCCGGCCGCGGCGACGCCGAGCTGCTGCGCCGGATTCGCGCCGGCGATGAGCGGGCGCTTGAGGAGGTCTTCCGGGCGCACTACGGCGGGATGGTCAGCTTCGTGCGGCGCTTCGTCTTTGCCCCTGACATCGCCGAGGAGCTGGTCCAGGACGTCTTCTTCAAGCTGTGGTCCAAGCGCGAGTCGCTGTCGGAGATCGACGCGCTGCGCACATACCTCTTTCGCGCCGCCCGCAACACCGCGCTCAACCACCTGCGGCGCAAGAAGCTGGAAAACGCGTGGGAAGAACAGGAGGCCGCGCGCGGCGAGCCGATCACGAGCGGCGCCACCGACGACGAGGCGTCGACCAGCGAGGTCGCCGTGGCGGTGAACCAGGCGATCGGCCGACTGCCTGCTCGCTGCCGGGAGATCTTCCTGATGAGCCGAGAGGGGGGGATGACGTACGGCGAGATCGCCCAGACGCTGGGGATCAGCATCAAGACGGTGGAGACCCAGATGGGACGCGCGCTCAAGTCGCTCCGGCTCTCGCTGGCGAGGTATCGGAGCGCGTAGCCGCCGCCACGCGCCGCCACCCGCCGCCACCCGCCGCCCCACGAACGGGGGCCCCATCGCTGGCCTTTCAGGGACGAACGGTACGCGGGTGTCGTCTCTCAGGACGAAGGGGACCCACGGGGGCGCCGAACTCGTGGGTCAGGCGGGGCTGTGGAGAGAGGGACGCACGAGGTTGTACCAGGAGCACGCCCATGTACACGCTGACAACCACCGGACGCCATCGGGATGAGGGCGGGGGAAGAGCGCGCTTCGTGCGAGGCCCGCTCGGACGCGCCTCGGCGCGCGCCTCGCGCCGCGGGCGCGCTGGCCTGGTCATCGGCGCGCTCGTCCTGGCGGCGTGCGTCGACGGTCCGAGCGGCCTGGAGCCGGTCGACGCGACGACCGATCCGCTCGCCGAGACGTTCGATGCGCTGTCGCGGGCGGCGGCGGAGTATGGCGACCTGGCGCGCAGCGATGGCTTTGCCCATGCGGCGCTCGCGGTGCGCAGCGGGATCGCCCCGTCGCGGCTGGAGGTGCAGTACGGCACGCTCACCGAGGTGTACGACGCCTTTGTCACCTCGGTGCAGTGGGACAGCGTGCTGATGGGCGGCGGCATGCGGCCGCCCGCCCGGCGTTCGCTGGTGGGATGGCGCAAGACGGCGGAAGGGACCACCCGCGTCATCTCGCTCGGGACGCCTAACGACTCGGCGGCGGTGCTGAGTCCCGTGGCGCTGGGTACCGGGATGTCGACGGTGGCCGTCTTTGCCGGGGCGACGGCGATGATGAACGAGGGGCGCGACACGCCGCAGGGACGCCCCGACATCAGCGCCGCCTGGTACGCCACCTCGGGCTGGGTCAAGCTGCGCGAGGCCGCCGTCATCGGCCCGTGCCCCGACCCTGGCAGGCAGGTCGCCTCGCTGGGGATGACGCGGTGCGAGGAGGCGCGATACCTCGTGCGATTCGACCTGTCCATGCAGCGCCTGGCGGGGCGGCCCATGCAGGTGGTGGGCGGGATGCAGCCTCGCCGCGCCATCACCGTGGGCGAGCCGGTGGTGAGCGGGGCGCGCATGCGGTTGGCCTGCGCGGCCCCCAGCGGGCTGCAGGGGTGCCGGTAGCGCCGGCAGGCGCAACGTGCACACGGCAGGACGGGAGAAGGAACGCGGCCCCGATCATCAAGGGGCGCGCCGGGCGGGCCGGGCGACGACGGCACGCACGGTTCGGACGCAGCGAGGGCCGCCCCGTGGGGAGCGGCCCTCGTGGTGTCTGACGGAGGTACTACCGGTCGGTGAGGACGAACGCTCTGAGCGGCGCGCCGCCCGTGGTGTTGTCCGCCGCCACGATGGTGCGTCCCGTGCCGCCGGTGAGTGCCAGCGACGCGACGTTGATGGAGACCGCCGCGGCGCGGCTGGCGGGGGCCGTCCCCGCGGGGACGGCACGCACCTGGTACGTGCCGGCGTTGAGCACGAGGTAGCCCGACACGCCACGGTAGGCCACGTTGCTGAGCGTGGGTGTGGCGGTCGCCAAGTCGGCGCCGGGGGCCGTCACGAAGATGTCGACGCTTCCCGCGGTTGGGCTCAGGTGCACCACCCGCACGCGCGCCTGCGTGGCCGGCGCCGCCGGGTTGGTATCGGTCGTGACGAAGGCGGTGATCGCCGACCCGCCGGTTCCCCCCACGGCGTAGAGGCTCTGGTCACGCCCCTCCACCACCGTGAAGGCAAAGGTGGCGACGGTGACCGTGGTGTCGATGGAGCGCTTGAGGACCAGGGTGCGCTCGCCGGAGAGGATGGCGGCGTAGGGGGCGGTGTTCGGTGCCCCGAGCGAGATGGGGGTGCTCTGGGTGTAGGTGAGGTTCACCCCGAACGGGACGCGCTCGAGGATGGCGTTCACGCGACCGCGCGTGGTGTCGGTGATGACGTTCACGAAGCGGATGCGCCCCTGCGTCCCCGTCGGCTGCAAGGGGCCGGCGGCGTCCTTGGTGCCGCAGGCGGCAGTGACCGCGGCGGCCAGCGAGGCGATGAGCAGCGGCAGGCGGCGCAGCGCGCGCCGGGCCGGGGCCACGAAGTACGAGATGGAAGTCATGATGGGTCGGCGCCTCACTGGAGCGGGCAGGAGGCAGGGAAGGCACCCGGCTCCGCGGGATCGGGGAGCGCGGCGAAGGTGGCGTTGGGGTTGGCGTTACGGTCGCCTAACGCGTACGGCAGCCAGCAGCGCTGCCCGTCGGCCGGGACCGCCGGCGCGGCGACCGGGCCGCGCACGGCACTGCGCCGGCGCGTGTCCTCCCAGCGGAGCCCGGTCCCCAGCAGCTCGTAGCGCCGCTGGGCATAGACCTCGGCCAGGAGTTGCGCCTGCGTCAGCTGCCCCGTGAGCGCGGGGAGGCACGCCTTGGGATCGTCCAGTCCGCGCCCCCCGGTGCAGTCGGTGCGCACCGAGTCGAGCGCCGCCTGCGCCGCCGCCAGCTGGTTCTGGTTGGCCAGGGCCTCGGCCTTGATCAGCAGCGCCTCGTCAGGCATGTAGACGGGGAGTGGCGACTGCGGGTTGGCGTAGCGGTTCCACGGGTCCAGCAGCGCACCGACTCGCCCGGTGAGCGTGGTGCTGGGACTCACGAAGTACTGGAATCGCCGGTCCTCGGGGAGCATCGAGAGGCGCCACTGCCGGCGCACCGCGATCCCGTTGGTCCCGCCCGTCACCCCGGCGTAGGGGTTCACCGCGGGCGCGGGGAAGGTGAGCGAGGAGAGCGCAGCCGTTCCGGTGCGCGCCACGAGGTTGGCGGCGGTGAGCGCCGTGGCGTCGTCGCCGGCCATGCGTGCGTAGCGGGCCCTGAACAGCTGCACCACGTTCGGGAGCGACACGCCCGGCGTCAGGATGCTGCTGGTGAAGAAGGTGCTGGGCGGCGTGGCGGTGAGGATCGTGGCCGCCGAGTCGAGCAGGGCGCGCACGTACGGCAGTGCCTCGGCGCGCGTCACGTAGGCGGGCGCCACCTGGCCGAACGTCTGGATGGGAATGCGCTGGTACGACTGCAGTGCCTCTCCCAGCGCCTCGGCCTTGAGCGCATAGGCCAGCGCCTGCAATCCGCTCTTGGTCCCGGCGTCGAACTGCGCGCCAAGGGCGTTGGCGCCGGTGAGCAGGTCATCGGCGGTGCGCACGGTGCGATAGACCGAGTTGAAGACGTTCTCCGCGATCCCCGTCCCCGAGGGGACGGCGCCCTGCTCGGCGTCGGAGATGGAAATGAGCGCGGCCGACGTGGCCGCAAACTCGTCGGTCACGAGTCCGGCCATGTAGGCGTAGTTGAAGTACGAGGTGGCAAAGCGCCCCTGCAGCCCGGTGGCGAGGGCGATGACGCCGTCGGGTGACGTGGTCACCTGCTCCACGGTGGGGGCGTTGGGGTTCTGCAGGTCGAGCGAGCAGCCCGCCAGGGCAACGGCCGCCAGCGGGGCGAGCGCGAGTCGTCGAGCGAGTCGGGTGTTTGGCATGGTGTCGTCGCGCTCCCGATCAGTAGGTGAAGCGCGCACTGATCGACCACACGCGCGGTATGGGGTAGCCACCGAAGTCGAAGCCGCGGTCGGCCGCCGTCGTCTGCACCGAGCCCAGCCCGCCGGCGTTGGTCCCGAAGAGGTTGATCTCGGGGTCGTAGCCGGAGTAGTCGGTCCAGACCCACAGGTTGCGCCCCGACAGCGTGAGGTCGATGCCGTCGCGGAAGACCTTCTTCACCACCGGGAGGTCGAGCGTGTAGCTGGCGGAGAACTCGCGCAGCTTCACGAAGCTCCCGTCCTCGATCCAGTACTCGAAGATCCCCTGCGTGCGGGCGTTGAAGCCCGGCGGGAGCTTGCGCGGGTCGCCGTACGGGAGCAGCTCGCGCTCGTACTCCTTGGAGTTGGAGGCGATGCCGGCGTTCTGCGCGCGCGTGCTCAGGTTCATGATGTCGTTGCCGAAGACGCCGTCGAGCAGCATGCGCAGCCGCAGCTTGCGGAAGAGCGTGAGTTCGTTGAGGAGCGACGCCAGGAACGACGGGTTGGGGTCACCGATGATCGCGTTGAGCGAGTCGTTGCAGGTGCCGCCCGAGATCGCGCGGCGCTGCGCCAGCGTCGCCCCCATGTCCACCGTCTGGTTGCTGCGGCGGTAGCGCCCCAGCGAGTCGAGCAGGAGCGCGCCGGTCACGCAGTTGCGGGCGGCGTACGAGCCGTAGAAGACCCCCACCGGAAGCCCGGTGCGGATGCGGTTGGGATAGCCGCCGGCCGACTGGAAGTCCTGGATGTCGAGCGACTCCACCCGGTTGCGGTTGCGCGTCCAGGTCGCGGTCGACGACCACTGGATGTCGGGGCGGTCGACGTTCGTGGTGCGCACCATGAACTCGAGCCCCTTGTTGGACATGCTCCCGATGGGGAAGAACTGCCGGGAGAAGCCGGTGCTGGTGGGAAGGGGCCGGAAGAAGAGGAGGTCGTCGACGATGCGGTCGTAGTAGGTGACCTCGGCGCCGATGCGCCCGTTCACCGCCCCCACCTCGGTGCCCAACTCCCACTCGCGTGCGCGCTCGTTGCGCAGGGTGGGATTGCCGAAGGTGACGTCGTTCACGAAGCCCGGGCGCCCGGCAAAGGGGCTTTGGGCAAAGGTGACGTACTGCGAATAGGCGTTGATGATCCCGGGTTGCGACCCGGCCCACCCCAGCGCGCCGCGCAGCCGCAGGTTGTTGAGCCACCCGGCCTGGTTGTCGAGCACGACGTACGACGCCGAGAACTTGGGGAAGAGCTGCCAGCGCTCCGAGGGGGCGAAGGTCGACGACGCGTCGTAGCGGGCGGCGGCCGAGAGGAAGAGCTTGTCGCGCCAGGCCAGCTCCTGCTGCGCATAGAAGCCCAGCGTGCGCAGCTCCACCTCGGTCTGCCCGGCGGAGAAGACCGAGCCGGCGCTCACCAGGTCGCCCACGGGGGCCAGCCCGTTGGCCGAGGCCACCGTGGTCCGCACCTGCTGCGAGGTGAAGTTGAAGCCGCCGGTGGTGCGCAGCTCGAAGGGGCCGATGGTGGGCCAGCTGTACGTCCCCACGCCATCCTGGTTGATGACGCGGTTCCCCTGCCACACCGACTGCGACTGCCCGGTGGCCAGCGGCGACGTGCCCAGCACCGCGCCGCGCGGGATGAACTGCCGCTGCTCGAAGCCGGTGTTGTCGATGCCTAACGTGTAGTCGAGCAGGAGCGACGGGATCGGCGTCCAGGTGAGCTTCCCCGAGCCGATGAAACGGTCGATGGTCTGCGGGTTGCGAATGCGGTCGATGGCGAGCAGCGGGTTGGTGCCGAGCGCCGGCGGAAGGGGATAGATCCCGTTGACGGGGCGGAAGTCGACGTTGGTGGGGGCGAAGAAGAGCGACCCCATGATCCCGTAGCTGTTCTGCTCGCCGAAGGCCTGGAACTGGTTCTGCGTGTTGACGTAGTTGGCCGTCACGTTGGCAATGAGGCGCTGCGACAGCTGCTGCTGCAGGTTGACTCGCGCCCCCTGCCGGCGCGACGACGTGGAGCGCAGGATGCCGTCCTCGTCGCTGAAGTTCCCGCTCAGGAAGTAGCGCGTCTGGTCGTTCCCCCCCTCCACCGTGAGGTTGGCCTCGGCCCCGGGGGCGCGGCGGAAGATGTCGTCCTGGTAGTTGAAGCGGGCGACCGGGAGCCCCGCCTCGTTGAACGGATAGAAGTTGAACGGCTGCTGCTCGCGCAGCTCGTTGGTGGCATAGCGCGTGGTGAGGCCAAAGCGCGGCTTGCCGATCGTCCCCTTGCGGGTGAAGATCTGCACCACGCCGTTGTTGGCGCGCGACCCGTACAGCGCCGCCGCCGCCGCGCCGCGGATGATCTCGATGCGCTCGATGTCGGCGGGATTGAGGTCGGCCAGCCGGTTCTGCGGATTGGCGCGCGTTCCCAGGTCCGCCAGCTGCGCCGATCCGTTGTCGATGATGACGCCGTCGACGATGTAGAGCGGGTCGGAGCCCGAGATGAACGAGTTGGTCCCGCGCAGGCGCACGGAGACGCCGCCGCCGCCGGGGCCGCCGGAGTTCTGCGAGATCTGTGCGCCGGCCACCTTGCCCTGCAGCGCCTGGTCGACGGTGACCGCCACCGCCCTCGTGATGAGCGTGGAGTCCACCGACGCGATGCTGGTCCCCACCTTGCGCCGCTCCGTCGGGGCCGCCGAGCCGGTGACCACGACCTCGGAGAGGTTCACCGCGCTCACGCTCATCGCCACGTCCACGGTGGCGGTGGCGCCCGCGGCGACGGTCACGCTTCTGGTGACCGGCTGGTAGCCCAGGCGCCGCACGGTGATGGCGCGCGCCCCCGCCGGCACCCCGGTCAGGGCATAGTCGCCGTTGGCATCGCTGAGTGCCCCGATGCGCGTGTCGGCCACCAGGAGCTGGGCGTCGCCAAGGCCCCGGCCCGAGGCGGCATCGGTGATGCGGCCGCGGACCGTGCCCGTGGCCTGCGGCGGGGCGGGCTGCTGCGCTCGCGCCCCGTCAGGGGCAAGCGCGGCGACGGAGATCAGGAGCGCGCCCCACAGGACGCGCGGCGGACGAACGAGAGGCATCTGCACGACTCCAGCGTGATGGAATGCAGCGACAGGTCCAGCCATGACGCCGACCGCGCCCGCACCTACGAGGGGCGCGGCGCGTCCGCGACGAGTATCAGTGACAACGGGTCGCCCGTGACCGGATGGATGGGCTCCGCCATCTCACGCAGGCGCAGCCCGGCGGACTGGAGCATGGAGACCCAGCCGCTCACGGTGCGGAAGTACCAGGGAGGCGGATCGGTGAAGTCCGGCGAGAAGCCGGCCCACGATCCGTCACGCCAGCCATCAGTATACGGGTGCGCCCCCCGTGCTGTCGCCGGATGCAACGTCTGCACGACGAAGGCGCCGCCCAGGGCGAGCAGGGCCGGGACGCGACGCACCAGCCCTTCCACCGCGTCCCGGCCGATGAGCGAGAAGTTCGCCACCGCGACATCGACCTCAAGGTCCAGTTCGCCAGCGGCAATCGACTCGTAGGAGGCGACGCGGTAGTCGCCGTCCGGATGCGCCGCACGCGCCGCATCGATCAGCGCCGGCACGACGTCCACTCCCGTCACGCGGAAGCCATGCGCGGCGAGCGCCCGCGCGAGCCACCCTTCTCCGCAGCCGATGTCCAGCGCGGTCGTTCCCCCCTGCCGTTGCACGGCGGCCAGCACCGCCGCGTCGGTGACGAGCGTGCGGCTGGCAATCTGTCCGTCGCGAACCGCCGTGGACCACGGGGCGGCGTTACGGTGCCAGGACTGGATGATGTGGGAATCGGACACGGGCAGCGAGCGGGAAGTGGGGAAGACGGAACGACCAGGACGGGAAGACCGGGAGAACATCTTCACTTCGATGGCGTCGTTCCGTAAGTCTGTGGCCAACGTGACGGTGGAGAAACGCGCATGCGTGGGACGAGGTTCGCGGCGGCGGTCGTCGTGGTAGGCGCGGTCATGTGCGGGGCCGCGCCGGCGGCGGTGTGGGCACAGGAGGCCGGACGGGCGGCAGCTGGGGGGACGCCGTCGGCGGTGCCCCTCTACGACGGCCTGGGGAGCTACTCGCGACGCGTGGGGACGCGATCGCCGCTGGCGCAGCAGTATTTCGACCAGGGGATGCGGCTCACCTACGGCTTCGGCTTGCGCTCCGCGCAGCAGAGCTTCCGGGCGGCCATTGCGGCCGACTCCGCGTGCGCCATGTGCTGGTGGGGGTTGGCCTGGTCGTTGGGGCCCTACATCAACGGCCCCTCCATCGATTCCAGCCGGGCGGTGGAGGCGTACGCGGCCGCGCAGTCGGCGCGGCGCGTGGCGGCGGGAGGCGGAGGGGTGCCGGCGGCACCGGCCGTCGACCGCGCCCTGATCGACGCGATGGCGACCCGGTACGAGGCCGTTCCGAACGCCGCCAGGCGCAAGTCGCTCGACAGCGCCTACGCCAACGCCATGCGCGACGTGGTCCGCCGCTTTCCCGGCGACCTGGACGCGGGGGCGATGCTCGGCGAGGCGCTGATGGTGCTGCGCCCGTGGGACCACTGGACGCGCGCCGGCGATCCGCAGCCGGGGACGGAAGAGGTGATCGCGGTGCTGGAGTCGGTGCTGCGGCGCGACCTGCGGCACCCCGGAGCCTGTCATCACTACATCCACGCCACCGAGGCCTCGCGCACGCCCCAACGGGCCGCAACCTGCGCCGACGTCCTCGCCGACATCATCCCGGGGGCGAGCCACATCCCGCACATGCCGTCGCACACCTACATGCGCATGGGGCGCTATGGTGACGCGGTGCGCTTCAACCAGCGCGCCTGGATGGCCGACCAGCGAGCCGCCCACGACGGGGCGCCGGGGATCTACCCCACGCACAACCTGGACATGCTGCGCAGCGCCGCGTCGATGGATGGCCAGAGCGGCGTGGCGCTGCAGGCGGCGCGCGACCAGGAGCGGGCGAGTCCGTTCGGCCGCATTCCCGTGATGCTGACGCTGGTGCGCTTCGGGCGCTGGGCCGAACTGCTGGAGCTTGCACCAGCCTACGACGACGAACTGACCGGCGCGCTTTCCGCCTTTGGTCGCGGGATGGCGCTGCTCGGGACCGGCAAGGGGGAGGAGGCCGGGTGGCAGCTCGCGATCCTCGACGCACTGCGCTCCGCGATCCCGGACACGGCGAAACTGGGCGAGGACCCGGTGAAGCGCGTGCTCGGTGTGGCGCGCGGCGTGCTGGCAGGCGAGCTCGCCGCATCGCGCAAGCAGTGGGACGACGCGGTCGGTGCGCTGCGCACGGCAGCCGCGCACGAGGACTCCCTGCGCTACAACGAGCCCGAGTTCTGGCCCATGCCGGTGCGCCAGTACCTCGGGGCGATCCTGCTCGAGGCCGGCCGTGCGGCGGAGGCCGAACAGGCGTACCGCGCCGAGCTCACGGTGCATCCCGCCAACGGCTGGTCGCTCTTCGGGCTCACGCAGGCGCTGCGCGCACAGGGGAAGGTGCGCGAGGCGGAGACGACGTCGCGCGAATTCGGCGCGGCGTGGGGGCGCTCGGATGTCTGGCTCACGTCCTCACGGTTCAAGCCGGCGCCGCCGCCAGGCGCAAGCATCCGTCCACCGCGTTAGCGCGCTCTCGCACCCCTGACGCCTTCGCGGCGTCGCGCGAGACGAACTGCCTGGTCTCACGCGACGCCGCGAAGGGCGCGACGCACCCGGTTGCGATGCCACCGCCCGACGGTGTTGCCCCGGACGGCAGGTGACGGTCGCCCGTCAGCTCTTCGGGTTCAGGATCCGGTCGATCTGCGCGCGCGCGTCGTCGAGGTGCGCCCGGGTGGTGCGGTCACTCGTGCGCCCCGCGGCCGCCGCCAGCTGACCATCCAGCGCCCGCAGCTCGGCGCGGAAGATCGCCTTGATGTCGCTGGTGGCGCGCGGTCCGGCGAACTGCGCCGCGAACTGCGCCGGAATGCCCGCCGGCAGCTGCACCGGGCGCGGGTTGATCTTGGTGTCGACGGCGGTGAGGTAGGTGCGCTGCAGCTCGCGACGGTAGGCATCGATGCGCACGTTGCCGCTGGCGAGCTCGCTCCAGAGCCCGTTGCGCACGTCGGCCGCCATCTCGGCCAGCGAGTACGATTCCCCCGCGCGGCCCATCGCCTCGAACTCGATGAGGCGTTCCAGGCGCCGGTCGTTCATGAGCTGGTTGAGGACGCGCCCCTGCGCCTGGTTGATGCGGCGGATGGCCCCCTCCACCTCGATCTTGCGCAGGATGTCCTCCACCAGGAAGTAGCTCGGGGTGGCGAACGCGTTCTCGTTGAGGAAGCGCACCGCGTCCTTCTGCCGCTGCCGGGAGTTGGGGACGTAGCGCGGCCCCGCCTGGCCCGCGTACTTCTCCTGCGCCTCCGTCCCCCCCACCACGTCGGCCACGTGCGACAGCTCGGTGGCCCACTGGTTGATGAGGCGGCCATAGAGCAGGGTCAGGTCGTCGTAGTCCTGGCCGTCCCGCACCGTCGCGGGGATGAGGAGCGGGACGATCTGCTTGATCGACTTCATCCCCCACCCGGTCGCCTTCACCGCGTCGGCATCGCCCACCGCCTCGCTGTGGTCGCCGGGGTCGGCGCCGCGCGAGTCGGACATGTTGAACCGGAACCACGGCGTGTTGTCCTGCTCGCGCGACCAGCGGTCGAGCGTGGCCCACTCCTCGTCGGGCGTCCGTGCACCGGGGATCGGCGTGTAGCCCCAGCGCGTGATGTACTTGTCCCACGGCCCGATGCGGGGAATCAGGTGCTCGAGGGCGATGCCATCCTCGGGCTGCGCCGTGTAGTTGAAGCGCGAGTAGTCCATGATCGACGGCGAGTGCCCCATCGTCGCCACCCACGTCTTCGAGCGCACCGAGTCCACCGGGTAGGTCGACGACCCCTTCTGGTCGTGCTGGTAGCCTAACGTGTGCCCCACCTCGTGCGCGACGACGAACTCCACCAGCCGCCCCATGAGCGAGTCGGGGAAGGGCCACATGCGCGCGCGCGGATCCAGGTGGGCCACCTGCGTGAAGTACCACGACCGCTGCAGCGTCATGATGTTGTGGTACATGTAGATGTCGGACTCGATGATCTCGCCCGACCGCGGGTCGTTCACGTTGGGGCCGGTCGCGTTCTCGATGGTCGAGGGGAACCAGCGCACCACCGAGTAGCGGGCGTCCTCGGGCGACCAGTCCGGGTCGTTGGCCGGCGGGTCGGCCGCCACGATCCCCCGGATGAAGCCCGCCTCCTCGAACGCCACCTGCCACTGCTCGATGCCGCGCCGCACGTACGGCTTGAGCCAGTCGGGGGTGGCCGGGTCCACATAGTAGGTGATCGGCTTCACCGGCTCCGACTTTGCCGCGTTGGGGTCCTTCTTCTCCAGCCGCCAGCGCGCGATGTACTCGCGCGTCTGCGCCCGCTGCTCGGCGCGGCCGTAGTCAAAGCGGCTCTGCGAGAAGAAGCCGATGCGCTTGTCGGCCAGGCGCGGCATCATCGGCTGCTCGGGGAGCTTGATCATGCTCCAGTGCAGCACCACCGACGCCGTGCCGGTCGCCGCCGGCTGGAACGGGTTGGCCTGTTGCTGTCCCGGCAGCTGCGGCGGCGGCGGAAGGGTGAGGACCGCCTCGACTTCCACGTTGATCGGGAAGGCCTGCACCTTCTCCACGAAGGAGCGGTTGGGATCGGGGGTGCCGCGGAACTGGTTCCCCGGCCCGATCTCCGGCGGCGGCGCCGTGTACAGGCGCGTCACGTCGATCACCGCGGCGCTGTCCGGGCCGTAGGCGTCCACGTTGAACGACGCGATGATCGCGTCGTAGTTGGAGTTGCGCACCGCCTGCGCGATGGCCGTGGTGCTGTCGGCGACGATTTCGTACGAGACGTTGCGCAGCAGGATGCGGTTGTCGCGCCGTTCCCACTTGACCACGCGCCGCGGCCCGAGCTGCTGGCCACCATAACCCGCATTCACCGGGACGCGCGCGGCGCGCGTGACCAGGAGGAGGTCCTTGTTCAGGGCGCCGCGCGGGATCTCGAACAGCAATCGGCTCCCGATGCGATGCGTCTTGAAGAGCCCCGAGCGCGTGACCGCATTGGGGGTGACGACGCGATTGTAGGGGCGCGGGACGGGGTCGCCGCCGGGCTGCACGCCGGCCTGCCCACCCGGCGGCTGGCCACCAACGCCCGCGCGCGCCG
>CAZVDJ010000061.1:0-13226 GCA_964626245.1 uncultured Gemmatimonadaceae bacterium | reverse complement strand
GGTGGCGCACCTGGGCGACTACATCTACGAAACCGCTGCCATCGAGGGGCGCGTGCGGCGGCATCACGCCTTCGAGATCGTGTCGCTCGACGACTACCGGATGCGCTACGCGCAGTACAAGCTCGACCCGGCGCTGCAGCGCGCGCACGAGCGCTGTCCGTGGATCGTGACGTGGGATGACCACGAGGTGGACAACAACTATGCCGGCCTGGCCGGCGAGAATCGCTGGGAATCCGAGGAGCAGATGCGGATGCGCCGGGCGGCGGCGTACCAGGCCTGGTGGGAGCACATGCCGGTACGCGTGCCGCGGGCGCGCTCGTGGGCCGACCTCAACATCACGCGCTCCGCCGGCTGGGGGGCCCTGGCGCGCTTCTGGGTGTGCGACACGCGGCAGTACCGCAGCGACCAGGCGTGCGGTGACGGCAATCGCGTGGTGCCCTGCGGCGAGTGGAACGACCCGTCGCGCACGCTGTTAGGCACCGAGCAGGAGCGCTGGCTGGTCAACGGCCTCGGCGCCTCCCGCGCTACGTGGCAGGTGCTGGCGCAGCAGGTGATGATGGGGCCGCTCGACAGCCGTCCGGGCGCGGAGCTGCAGCATTCGATGGACCAGTGGTCGGGCTACCCGGTGGCGCGCGACCGCCTGCTTGGCGCCATCGCGCAGCGCGCCGCCGGCCGCACGGTGGTGATCACCGGCGACATCCACGCCAACTTCGTGAACGAGCTGCACGCCGGCTTTGACCGCCCCGGACGCCCCGTGGTCGCCGCCGAGTTCGTGGGGACGAGCATGTCGTCCAGTGGTGACGGCTGGGCGACGTACCAGGGGTGGGAGCGGATGCAGCCGGAGAATCCGCACATCAAGTGGCACAATGCGCAGCGCGGCTACGTGCGCTGCCGGGTGACGCCTGACGAGTGGCGCGCCGACTACCGTGTCGTCCCCTGGGTCACGCGCCCCGGGTCGCCGGTAGAGACGGCAACGAGCTGGCGGGTGCAGCACGGCCGGCCGGGGATCGAGCGGGTGTAGCGGGGCGGGCCGGACGCCGCGCACCCTCGTACATTCCTCCTCGTGCGCACTCCTCGTTTCCCCAAGCCGTCGTCGATGGCCAGCCGACCCCCCGCGTGGCGGAAGCGATGGCTGCTTTCGCTGCTGCTGGGCGCCGCCGCATGCGGCGAGGATCCCGCCGCGCCTCCGGGAGGCGGGACACCGCCGCCCGTCGCCGTCCGGCCAGTGGCCGAGGCGCTCCCCACCCTTGCCGTGACGACGGCGAACGGCGCACCCATCACCAGCCGGGACGTGTACGTGCCGGCCACCTTTCGGCTGTCGGGGACCGACAACGCCACCCTGGCCGAAGGGGCGCTCGACATCCGCGGTCGTGGCAACTCCACCTGGAGCATGCCGAAGAAGCCATATCGCCTACGGCTCGGCAGCAGCACGGCGCTCCTGGGAATGCCCGCCAACCGGCACTGGGTGCTGCTGGCGAACTATTCCGACAAGACGCTCATCCGCAACGATGTCGCCTTCGAGTTCGGTCGCCGGCTGGGAATGGAATACACCCCGCGCTCGCAGTTCGTCGACCTGACCCTCAACGGGAGCTACCAGGGGATCTACCAGCTCACGGAGCACGTCCGCATCGGCAGCAGCCGCGTGAACATCCCCGAGCTGCAGGCCAGCGACACCTCGGCGTCGGCCATCACCGGCGGATACCTGATCGAGGTGGATGAGCGCCGCGGCGAGGACTTCTGTCACGGATCATCGCGCACGCCGATGGTGTTCTGCTTCTCCAATCCGGAGACGCTGCGTGAGCCGGCGTGGGCCAGGCATCGTGCGTACATCACCGGCTATCTCGATCGACTCGACTCGGTGATCTTCTCCCCGGGGTTTGCCGATCCGCAGGTGGGCTACGCGGCCTACCTCGACGTGGCATCGCTCATCGACTACTACCTCGTCAACGAGTGGTTCAAGAACGTCGATGGCAACCTGCGGCTCAGCACCTACCTCTACAAGAAGCGCGGCGGCAAGCTGCACGTGGGGCCGCTGTGGGACTTCGACATCGCGATGGGGAACGTGAACTACCTGGGCGCCGACAATCCGCAGGGATGGCACATCCGATCGGCTCCGTGGTTCACCCGTCTCTTCCAGGACCCGGCCTTCGCCACGCGGGTGCGCGGGCGATGGAACGAGTTGCGCAGCAACGGGACGCTGGACAGCCTGGACGCCCACGTCGGGGCCCGCCAGGCGAGGCTGGGCAAGGTGCAGCAGCGCAACTTCGAGCGGTGGCCCATCCTCGCCACGTGGGTGTGGCCCAACCGCGTGGTTACCGGAAGCTGGGACGGCGAGTACAACGCCATGGCCTTCTGGCTCCTGACGCGACGGACCTGGATGGAGGGCGCATTCGGCAGCTAGGCTCGCGGCCGGCTCCGCTGGCCGTTCCTCAGGGCCCCG
Source organism: uncultured Gemmatimonadaceae bacterium (assembly GCA_964626245.1). GTDB lineage: Bacteria > Gemmatimonadota > Gemmatimonadetes > Gemmatimonadales > Gemmatimonadaceae > SCN-70-22. Next base: position 10,786 of record CAZVDJ010000061.1, on the reverse strand, counting down.
TGATGTCCCGGGTCATGCGGACCACGCGCAGCGCGGTTCCGTCGGGCAGGTGGTCGATGACCTGTTCCCGCTCCGAAAAGCCGTTGGCGGCGTAGAACGGGACGCCGGGGAGCGTGGCCATCAGCTCCAGCGCGTGAAAGCCGGCCGCGTGTGCGGCCCGGGTGCACGCCGCCAGCAGCAGCCTTCCCACGCCGCGCCGCGCCGCCTCGGGGGCGACGAAGAAGGCGCGAATGCGCGCCGCGTCGCGCGCAGGGTCGAGCAGGTCGTCCACCGCGCCCACCGGCCGCTGGTCGCCGCCGTACAGCGTGCGTCGCCGGCTCCAGCCGCCGCATCCGAGCAGGGCGTCGCCCTCGGTGACGACGAGGTACGTGCCGTCGGTCACGAGCGACGTGTCGACGCCGAAGACGAAGCGGATCGCCGCCTCCGTTTCCGCCTCGGTGTAGAAGCCGCGGCTCAGCGCGCGCGCCGAGCGCACGATGAGGGCGTTGAGTGCGGGAAGGTCGTCCAGCGTGGCGGGACGGAGCTGCATGCGGGCAGGTGGCGGTGCGATAATATGGCGCCATGCCTCACGTCGTGCCCTCCTATCGCGGCCGTCTGGCCCCCACGCCCACGGGCGAGTTGCACCTGGGGCACGCGCGGACCTTCCACGCCGCGTGGCGGCGCGCCGTGGACGCGAACGGGGCGCTGGTCCTGCGCGTCGAGGACCTGGATCCGCTGCGCTGCCGCGCGGTGTACGTGCAGCAGATGCTGGACGACTTCGCGTGGATGGGGCTCGAGTGGACGGAGGGGCCGCTCTACCAATCGGCGCGCACCGAGCTGTACGTCGACGCGTGGCGGCGCCTGCGCGATGCGGGGGTCATCTATCCCAGCCGCGTGTCGCGAAAGGAGGTGCGCGACGCCGCGCACGCGCCGCACGACGACGAGGAGGGGAGCGAGCCGGTCTTTCCCCCGTCGTTGCGCACGCCGCCGGATGACGCACGCCGGTACGAGCTGCCATGGGGAGTCACGTGGCGCTACCGCGTGCCGGATGGCGAGGAGGTTCGCTTCCATGACGTCCGGAAGGGGGCGCAGGCCTTCCTCGCCGGCACCGACTTCGGCGACTTCGTCGTCTGGCGCGCGGACGGCGTGCCGGCCTACGAGCTGGCGGTGGTGGCCGACGACATCGCGATGGGGATCACCGAGGTGGTGCGGGGCGAGGACCTGCTGCGCTCCACGGCGCGACAGCTCCTGGTCTACCGCGCGTTAGGCGCGTCCCCGCCGGCCTGGTGCCATGAGCCGCTGGTGCGCGACGCCGAGGGACGCCGGCTGGCCAAGCGCTACCAGGCGCTCTCGCTCCGCACCCTGCGGGAGCGCGGGGTCACCTGGCCCGAGGCGCTGGCGCTGGCCGGCGCGCCGGCGCTCCCGCCAGGTTTCCTCCCCTAGGCCCTGCGCGCCACCAGCTCGATCTCCACCAGCGCGCCGAGCGGCAGCCCGGCCACCGCCACGGTGGTACGCGCCGGGTACGGCGCCGCAAAGCGCCGCTGGTACGCGCGGTTCATCGCCGCGAAGTTCACCATGTCGGTGAGGTAGACGTTGCACTTGATCACGTCATCCATCGACAGGCCCGAGTCTTCGAGCACGGCCTGCAGGTTGTCGAAGGCGCGGTGCGTCTGCGCCTCCACGTCGCCGTCGATCAGGGTGCCCACGGCGGGGTCAATGGGGGTCTGTCCCGAGAGGTACAGCAGGTCGCCGGCCCACACGGCGTGCGAATAGGGGCCGATGGCGGCGGGACCGCGGGGGCTCTCAACGTGGCGTCGGGGCATTGGAATCGTTCGGGGTGGAGGCGGGGCGCGTGGCCAGCGTGTCGGCGGCGCGTCGCTCGCGCGCCAGGATCACCTTGCTCAGCCGTTCGCGGGGAAGGGTCCATTCGGGAGCGCGCCAGCCGCCACGTTCCAGCGGTGAAGGGCCGCCGTCCGCCGGACGCAACGCAGGGACAAACTCCGAGAAGCGCGACCCCGGGTTCCAGAGCGCCCAGCTCTTCGCCCCGGCGTCGTACACGGCCTGGATCTGCTGGCGCAGCTCGGCGGGGCCGTAGCTGGCGCCGCGAATGCTCATCGCCTCGAGCCACGGCATCACCTCGCCCACCGGCACCCTTGCCGAGTCGCGCACGTGGCGCGTGCGCTCCATCGCGTCGGTCGTGGCCAGGCGCACAACTTCATACGGCCGGGCGATGGGGCGCGGAAAGCCGTAGAGCCCCGCGGAGTAGTGCGACGGGTACACCATCGGCAGGACGGCATCGGAGGCGCTGATCACCGTCTCCCAGTGCTGCCCGATGTCCACGTCACCCTCGAGGTGGGTGACCAGGCCAAAGACGTCGGCGGTGACCGGGACCTGGTAGCTGGCCAGCTGCTCCTTCGAGTAGCGCAGGAAGTTGCGAATGTTCTCGGCGCGTGTCGTGCCGTCGCTGCCGGGGTAGCGCATCACCTCGCGCATGCGGCTGGTGACGTCGGGAAAGCGCACGTAATCCCACTGCAGCTCCGAAAACCCCATCTCCAGCGCCTCGCGCGCGATGGCGACGTTGTACTCCCAGACGCGGCGGTCGTAGGGATTGACCCAGGCACCGCCCTTGTTGTCCCGCCACACCCCGCCGTTGGCGTGCCGGATGGCCAGCTCCGGCTTGCGCTCCGCGAGCTGCCGGTCCTTGAAGACCACGATGCGCGCGATGGGGTAGATGCCGTGCGCCTGCAGCGTGTCGATGAGGGCGGGGAGCCAGTTGGTGGCGGGGCGCTTGTCGGCGCCGATCTCCAGCGCCAGCGGGATGGTGGTGCCGGTGTAGGCCAGGTACGTGTCCGACTCCTTCACGTCGATGATGAAGGCATTGATCTCGGTGGAATCGGCGATGGCGATGAGCGACGCCATGCGGCTGCGAGAGCCGGCGGCCCAGGCATTCACGTAGAGCGCGCGCACCGAGTCGGGACGCGGGACGCGATTGCCGAAGCGTGCGCGCCACGCGGCGACGCTGTCGGCCGCACGCTCGGCCGCGGTCTTCTCGCGCGGGGTGGCGCTGCCCCCGTCACCGGACATCCCCTGCGCGCCGGCGCGTGCTCCCGGCTCACCGCAGGCGCTGGCCAGGGCGGCGAGGGAGAGCGACGCGAGCGTCGCGAATGCCGTGAACGATCTCCGGGGGAGGAACGCCGCGTGTGGGGGGCGAGGCGTCACTTCGCTGGCGTGATGACGAGGTTGCGGAACTCCACCGGCCCGTGGTCGCCCTGCAGGTAGATGGGCCCGGGCATCCCTTCCTGGCTGTCGATCGCCCCACCCGTCGTTCCCGGGATCAGCTGGTCGGCGATCACCGTCCTGCCGTTCAGCACCACCGTCACGCGCCGCCCGATGAGCGTGATGTCATAGGATTGCCAGCGATCCGGTCCCAGCGCGGCCATTTCGTTAGGCAGGAGGTGTCCGTACACCGCCCCGATCCCCAGCAGGTTGGGTTCGCTCCCCGGCGAATCCTCCACCTGCACCTCGTAGCGCCCGCGCAGGTAGATCCCGCTGTTGCTCCCCTTCGGGTAGCGGAACTCCACGTGGAGCTTGAAGTCGGTGAACGCGCGCTCGGTGACCAGGTTCGTCCCGCCGCCCGTATTGCGCAGCACGCCATTGTCCGCGACCCAGTTGTTGGCGCCCGGACCATACGTCTTCCATCCCGTCAGGTCGCGCCCGTTGAAGATCGTGACCGGCAGATCCCATTGCGGAGGGGCGGCGCGCGTCAGCGACGGTGCGCGCGCCCCGCGAAAGGTGAAGCTCTTCCCGCGGGCATAGCTGATCGTCCCCTTCAGCGAGTCGCCCATGAGCCGCCCCTCCACCGTCGTCTCGCCCTCGGCGTCGTCCCACTGCGGCGGGACGGTGAAGCGGAAGGCGCCGTTCGCTTCGTCGATGCGGCTGACGGGGCGCGCGCTTCCCACCATGTTCACGAAGGCGCCGACCAGCATCGAGCGACCCGAGGTGCGCACCTCCAGCCAGCTGGCGCGATGCAGGTCGGGGGTGTCGACCGTCAGGTCCCAGCGTCCCAGGAGCGGGGACTGGGACTGCGACTGCACGAGGGTCGGCGCGAGTGCGGACGCGGCGAGGATCGCGGCGACGCGGAGTGGCAGCATGGGCATGGCGAGGCAGACGGAGACGGTGTCGGTCCGCCGAAGACTGTCCGAGCGGGATGCTCGGCGCAACTGCGGAGGCGCGCCGCGCCCCGCTGCAGGTGCGCCGAGCGCGCTACTGACCGCGACGTCCGGACTTGGCCGACGTCGCGCGCGGCTTCACGCCACTCGAGCGCGGTGCCGGCTTGACTGGCCCGCCCGGCGGCTGCTTCGAGAGCAGGTCGGCGCGCTTCTTCGCCGGGGTGAGATCGGGGATCCTGGTCTTCTTCATGCGCATCACGTCGGAACGGGGCCATGCGGCCGGTTTGGCACGTAGACTTCCACGGCCAGGGCAAAGGTACGCTCTGTGCCCGGCGCCAGCGCGCCCACCGCCATCACCTGGCGCGTCACTTCCTCGCCGCGCTCGTTGAGCACGGTGACGAGCACCGAGTACTCCCAGGCCTCACCTCCGGCCTCGTGACGCACCGTTCCCTCCACCCGCAGCGGCGTCACGGTGCGCTGCGCGCGCGCCGCGACGCCGGGATCGAAGCGCAGGTGATGCTGGCACTTCGGGCAGCGGACGGCGCTCTCGAGGATGGTGGTCCGGCAATGTGGGCAGTGGCGCGTTGCACCCGCAACGCTCTCGCGCACCGGACTCATGGCCCGTGCGCGTGAGCGTGGCCCGCACGCGGCCTGGTCACAGCGCCGAACCGTCCTCGCCTGTCACGAGTTTGGGTGACCCCGCGGGCATCCCGTCAGTCCACCCGAACTCCACGCGGCCGCGCATGCGCGACCCGGCGGCCACCGTGAGCGAGTCGGCCTTGAGGTCGCCGATCAGCACGCCCGAGGCGAGCAGCTCCACGCGCCCGGCGTCGAGCACGTTGCCTTCCAGCTCCCCCGCGATGGTCACCGCGTGGGCGCGCACGCCTCCCGCCAGTCGAGCGCCCTGGTCGATGGTCAGGTTGCCTTCCACCACCACGTCGCCCTTGAAGCGCCCGGCAATGCGTACATGCCCGCTCCCCTCGACCTTGCCCTCGATCGTGAGGTCGGGGCCGATGACCGACTCCGTGAGGTCGCGCGCCGCAGTACGTCGCGGTGCTTCACGGCTGTAGGCCAGGTCCGACGGTGTGTCGAGCGATGCACGCGCCAGTGGTTCCGGCGCCACGACGGTGGCGTCCTTTCGAGCGGTGGATTGTTCCTTCCAGAGTGCCACGGGCGAGACTCCTGTTGAGGTGACAGAGGTGTGCCGCGCGGGACGCGTCTCGCGCTGTCACATGGGTCACCAAACAGATAGCGATCCCGCGCGCGCTCGTCAGGCAGCCTCGACGGTGCACCCAACGGCCGTGCTCGTCAGGCGTGACCCGTGCCCGCCTGGATGGGCGCCCCCGCTCGCCGCGCGTGTCAGGCGCGGCCGATCGCCAGGAGCGTCTCGGCAGGTTCCTGCAGGACGGCGGCGTTGGCACCCTTGAGCGGGAGGCGCGCCACCACACGAAGCAGCGCGGCGCGCGCCGCGCGTCCCAGCGGGTGCGTCACCTCGCCTAACGCTCCCAATCGCGCGGCGGCGGTGGCCACGCGCGCCACCGCCGGCTGGCGGCGGCGCTCATAGGCAACGAGCGCCTCCTCGAGGGAGTCGGCATGCCGGAGCTCGTGCAGGAGGACGGCGGCGTCGACCAGTGCGCTGTTGGCCCCCTGCCCAAGGTTGGGGGCCATCGCGTGCGCCGCGTCGCCCAGGAGCGCCACGCGCCCGTCGTGCCAGCGGGCGCAGCGCACTTCGATCACCTCGTTCACCAGCAGGTCGTCAAACCCCGCCACCCCGGCCAGGAGGGCGCGCGCGGGGGGATATGCCTGTGCCCACGCCTGCCGAAAGGCGTCCAGGTCCCGGCGCGCGAGCGCCTCGCGCAGCACCGGTGCTCCGCACGACATGAAGCAATACGTCCCGCCATCCACCGCGAAGGCGCCGAAGATCCCGAGCGCGGTCCATGCTTCGGTTCCCGTGGCCGTCCCCGTGGTGACGAGCGTACGGACGTAGTGGATGCCGCGTCCCGCCACCCGGGCGCCGAACGCCCCGCCCTCGCGCACCCTGGAGTGCACGCCATCGGCGCCGATCACCAGGTCGGCGCGCGTCGTCGACCGCCGGTCCCGCTCCTGCAGTTCCACCGTTCCGTCAGGAGCAACATGGCGCACCTCGACGCCAAACTGCGACGAGATGCGCGGCTCGGCGGCCAGGGCGTCCAGCAACACACCCTGCAGCGTGGCGCGCCGCACGAGCACGGGAACCGGAGCGTCCGGCGGCGATGGCAGCAGCGTGGTTCCGCGCTCGTCGGTGATGCGCGCATCGACAGCGGGGCAACCCCGCGCCAACGCCGGTGCCAGGCCCAGCGACTCCAGCACGGCAAGCCCGTTGGCGGCCAGCGCGAGCCCCGCGCCGACGGCGCGCGGCTGGGCGACGCGCTCGATGACGGAGACGCTCGCGCCGGCCCGCGCCAGCAGGAGGGCCGCGGCGCAGCCGCCCGTCCCGCCTCCCGCCACCAGGACCCGAAGGTCACGCAGCTGCATGGTGTCGCTCCTCGCTCGGCGGGTGGTTCACGCCCCCTCGCGCGCACGCCGCGCCGTCTCGGCGTCCAGCAGGGCCCGCATCGACGCGAGCAGCGGGTGCGCGTCGGTGTATCGGCGTCCGTAATCGAGGTTGAAGGCGTAGTCGAAGTCGGCGGGATTGGCGCCCTGCGTGTGCTGCAGGATCGTCTCCAGCTTGTCGAGTCCCTTGGCCACGCGCGCCTCGGTGCTCTCACCGGCCTCGTACTCCTCCCAGAGGGCGTGCAGCTCGTCGCGCTGTAGCTCGGGAAGGAGCGAGAGCAACTGCAGGAGGTCGCGCCGTTCGTCCTCGGTCTTGCTCGTCCCGCGTCTGGCCTGTTCGGGGGCCGGGACGTCGCCGCCGATGGCCTCGCCCAGGTCGTGCACGACGCACAGCCGCAGCACGCGCCCCATGTCCACCTCCGGAAAGCCGGGCGCGAGCACCAGCGCCATCAGCGACAGGCGCCAGGTGTGCGCGGCAACGCTTTCACGCTCGCCGGCGGCGGTCCACCCGCTGCGAGGGGCCGTCTTGAGCGCCTCGGCGCCGCGCAGGAAGTCGAGGATGCGGGAGAGGTCGTCGGGGGTCACGGTCGAGCGGGGGAGGCGGACGGTGGAGTGGCGCGCGGTCGGTGGTCGCTCGCGACAGGGTGTGCACGACCGTCCGAAATATGGCCGCGCGTCCCTCCCTTCCGCCTCGACCCCCGGCACTCCCCTCGCCATCCACGAGCACCGGCCGCTGATTGGTGTGCGTGAATCGCCCCGCCGTCCGCTCGCGCGCCGCGCTGCCGCAACGCCTGCACGGCTGCCGCCCCACGCTCCGCGCCGCCGGCGCCGCCCTCGCCATTCTCCTGCTCGCATGCAGCGGGCCGACGCAGCGGCAGCCAGCGCCGACCACCATCGGCGACGTGGTGCTGGAAGAAGCACGCATCCCCATGCCCGACGGCGTGCACCTGGCGGTGGACCTCTGGCGCCCGGCCGGTGCGGCGCCGGGGGAACGCCACCCGGTCCTCCTGGAATACCTGCCGTATCGCAAGGCCGAGTCGCGCGCCGATCGCCGCTCGCTCTACGCCTACTTCGTGCGGCGCGGCTACGTCGTGGCGCGCGTGGACATTCGCGGCACCGGGACGAGCGAGGGGACGCTCATTCCGCACGAGTACAGCGACGTGGAGCTGGCCGATGGCGAAGTCGTCATCGACTGGCTGTCGCGCCAGCCCTTTGCCTCGGGGGCCGTCGGGATGTTCGGCATCTCGTGGGGGGGCTTCAACGCCCTCATGCTGGCGCGACGCCGTCCCCCCGCCCTCAAGGCGATCATCGCCTTGCACGCGACGGAGGAGCTGTACCAGGAAGACGTGCACTTCATGGACGGAATGATGCACGTCGACTCGTGGGAGATGAGCCAGGACCTGTCCAACGCCATGCCGGGTGCGCCGGACTACCGCATCGACGCGCGCTACTTCGCGGAGCGCTTCGACCAACCGCCGTGGTTCCTCACCTACAAGCGGCAGCAGCGCGACGGGCCCTTCTGGGACCGCGCCTCCATTCGCACCGACTACGACGCCGTCACCATTCCGACCATGCTCATCGGCGGATGGTACGATGGCTACCGCGATGCCGTTCCCCGCCTGGTGCAGCGCCTGCGGGCGCCGGTGCGGGCGATCATCGGCCCGTGGTCGCACGCCTTTCCGCATGGTGGCAGCCCCGGGGAGGCCGTCGAGTGGCGGCACGAGGCGGTGCGCTGGTTCGACCGATGGCTCAAGGGGCGCACGGCCGGGGACACGACAGGCGCCCGCCTCGCGTACTTCGTGCGCGAATGGCACCCGCCGGGACCGGCGCTCGAGCGCGTGCCGGGACACTGGCGCACCAGCGCGGAATGGCCGCCGTCCGTCGTGCGCCAGGACACGCTCTACCCATCGGCAGACGCCACGCTCGATCGCAGGGTGGCGGGGAACGGCGTGCGGCGCCTGCGCTACGTCCCGTCCTCGGGCATCGAGGCGGGGGGGCCGGTGATGTGGTTCGGCGACGTGACGCCGGACATTGCGCCTGGCGATTCGTTCGCGCTGACGTTCGACACGCCGCCGCTCGACGCGCCGCTCGAGCTGCTCGGGCTCCCGCTCGCCCTGCTCGAGGTGTCGGCGACGGCGCGGCAGGCGCACTGGATCGTGCGACTGGGTGACGTTGCGCCCGACGGACGGGTGACGCTCGTGGCCAGCGCGGGCCAGAACGGGGCCCACCGCCGCTCGTCCCGCAATCCCGAGCCCCTGGTGCCAGGCCAGCGCTTCGCGCTCCCCATCGAGATGCACGCCACCTCGTGGGTCGTCCCCGCCGGGCATCGCTTGCGCCTGTCGGTCACCAACGCGCAGTGGCCGATGATCTGGCCCACGCCGTGGCCCATGGAGACGTCGCTCTACACCGGGGTCTCCGGCACGCGCCTTGTTCTGCCCGTCGTTCCCGCCGGTCATTCCACCGCGGCGCCGGCGTGGGTTCCTGTCGCGGCCAACGACCCACCGCTCGCCGGCTACGAGTGGTTGGAGAGCGGCACCCCCTCGGGGTTCGGCGAGGTGTCGCGCGTGGAGCGCGATCCGCGCAGCGGGCGCGCGCGCGTCATCGCCACCAGTGCCACGGAGCGGCGGCTCCCGTGGGGGCGCGAGTCGAACTCCGAGGTCATCACGCATGAGACCTCGGACGCCCGCCCCGACTCCACCACCGTGCGCGGCGAATACCAGACCACCGTGCGCCTCGCCGACCGTACGCTGCGCTGGGAGGTGGAGGTGCTCGTGCGCAGCGACTCGACCTCCTTCCACTACCTGCACGTGCGGCGCCTGCGGCGCGATGGCGCCCTGATACGCGAGAAGCGCTGGGAGGCCTCGATCCCTCGCGACCATCAGTGAACCACGCGCCAACGTCGCGCCGACCCCAGGGTCCGTGGCGCGCACCACAGCCACCACCTCGGCGAGGCACCGGCAGGCAGCCGAGGATCGACACGGCGGTGCTTGACCTGCGCGGTCCCGCCTGCGACCTCTTACGGCCGAGCGGGCGCGTACGCAGAAGCGCGCCGCACGTCCCTCCTGACTCTCGAGTCGTCGTCGATGCGATCCTTCGCCTCAATCCCGGCCGCACTCCGCTGCGGCGCCGTCCTGTCGCTGGCCGCGGCTACGCTGGCCCTGTCCGCTGCCGGAGCGGCCGCCCAGCCTCCGTCGCTTCGCCCTGATGTGATGGGGACGCGTGGCGCGGTGTCGTCCGATCACGTGCTGGCCAGCAGCACGGGACTCGACGTCCTGCGGCGCGGCGGCAATGCGGTCGACGCCGCGATCGCGATGGCCGGTGTCCTGGCGGTCGTGCGGCCGCACATGAACGGGGTGGGGGGCGACAACTTCCTCCTCATTCGCGAGGCGAAGTCCGGCAAGGTCTACGCGCTCAACGGCTCCGGGCGCGCGGGGAGCCGCGCCACGCCCGCCTTCTTCGCCGGGAAGAACCTCCAACGCGTCCCCGGGTCGGGGATCCTGTCGGTCTCGGTGCCGGGCGCGGTCCAGGCGTGGGAGGATGCGCTGCGGCGCTTTGGCACCACCTCGCTGCGACAGGCGCTGCAGCCGGCGATCCGCTACGCGGAACAGGGCTTCCCGGTGTCGACCCGCCTCTCGCTCGACATCGCCGGCTCCCTCCGGGCGGTGCAGGGCGACAGCGGGCTCGCCCGCACCTTCCTGGTCGACGGCAAGGCGCCGGCCCCCGGGACGATCCTGGTGCAGCGGGAGCTCGCCCAAACGCTTCGCAGCATCGCGGCCGGCGGGGCGCGCGGCCTGTATCGCGGCGCCGTCGCCGCGAAGATCGCGGCGTTCATGGAGCGGGAGGATGGCCTGCTGACGGCCGCGGACCTGGCGAAGCACACGTCGACCTGGCAGGAGCCGATCGAGACGACCTACCTGGGGAAGCGCGTCCTCGCGTTCCCGCCCAATACGCAGGGGGCGACCTTCCTGCAGATGCTCAACCTCGCGGAGCTGGTTGACCTCACCCCCATGGGGCGCACCTCGGCCGATTACATCCACACGCTGGTCGAGGGGAGCAAGCTCGCGTACGCCGATCGCGACAAGTACATCGCCGACCCGGCGTTCGCC
>CAZVDJ010000060.1:0-13233 GCA_964626245.1 uncultured Gemmatimonadaceae bacterium | reverse complement strand
GCCAACCGCGCCGGCCAGAACGGGATTCGCGTCCCCTTCCAGCTGGGCGTGCAGGCGCGCTACACGGTGGGGCCCGATCGATTCCGTGACATGATCCGCGGGATGATCGGTGGCGGGGGCGGCCCGGGCGGGCCCGGCGGCTTTGGCGGGTCTGGCCCCGGCGGTCAGGGGCGCGCGGGCGGCGGACAGAATGCGGCCGGCGGTCCAGGTGGGCCCGGTGGGTTCGGGATGGGGGGGATGAACGCCAACCCGGTCCAGTCGATCATCGCCCTCAAGGACTCCATCGCCCTCACCGCGGAGCAGCTGGCGAAGCTCCAGCCGATGGCCGACAGCGTGGCGGCCAGGAACAAGGTGCTGGGCGAGGAGTTCCAGAAGCTCATGCGGGACGCCGGCGCCAACCCCGACATGGGGGCGCTCTTCGGGCGCATCCGTCCACGACTGGAGGCGCAGCAGCGCGAGCGCACCGCGGCGCTCAGGGAAGTGCAGGCGATCCTGACGCCGGAGCAGTGGCAGAAGGTGCCAGAGCGCATTCGCAACCCACAGTTTGGCCCGGGCGGACCGGGCGGCGGCCAGCGCCGTCCGCCTGGCGATCGTTAGGCCGGCGGCCAAGCGAGGGAACGCGGGGCGGGCATCCGGACACCGGACGCCTGCCCCGCGTCGCAGCGGGGTGGTGCGCGTTGGGAGTGCTAGGCCTGCACCGCCCGCACCAGCGCGCGGCGCTCGCGCGCGTCGGGAAGACGACCGCTCCCCGCGGCGGCGTTGTCGAGCATGTGGCGCGCGTTCGAGGTGCCCGGTATCACGCAGGTCACGGCAGGGTCGGCCAGCACATACTTGAGGAGCGCCTGCGGCCAGCTGTCGGCCCACCCCTTCACGTCGTCGGGAAGGGAGCGACGCAGCAGCGTGCGCAGCAGGTCGCCGCCGCCGAAGGGGACGTTCACCAGCACCGCGACCCCCGCGTCGCGCGCCGCCGCCAGGAGCCGGCCTTCCGCCTCGCGCTGCGCCACCGAGTACGGGAGCTGCACCACGTCGATGGGCTCGCGCGTCACCACGCGTTCCAGCTCGGCAAAGGCATTGGGCGTGTAGTGCGTCACCCCGATGTGCCGCACCCGCCCCTCGCGCCGCCACTCGACCAGCGTCTCCAGGTGCGTGCGCCAGTCGAGCAGGTTGTGCACCTGCATCAGGTCCAGCACGGGGCGGCGCATCAGCGCCGCCGACCGCTCCATCTGGCGAATGCCCTGCGACCGCCCCGACGTCCACACCTTCGTGGCCATGAACAGCCGGTCCTGCAGCGCCGCGCGTTCGGCGAGCTCGCCCACCACCCCCTCGGCGGCACCGTACATCGGGCTCGAGTCCACCACGCGACCACCGCGCTCCACCAGCGTGCGCAGCGTCTCCTCCAGTTGTCGCATGACCGCCGGCGTGCGCGCGGGAGGGTCGAAGGTCTGCCACGTCCCCAGTCCAATGACGGGAAGCGGCACTGCCGACCGCGGGATCACGCGCGTGAGCATCTGCGGCTGCCATCCCCCAGGCCCGTCCATGGCGCCCGCACGTGATCCCCCGCCGGCAGGGAGCGCGGTCGCGGTGACGCCGGTGGCGACCGCCATCGTCCTGAGAAAGTCGCGCCTGGTGGTCATGGGACGAGGGGCATCGGCGGATACGTCGCGAGCAGGAGGGTGCCCCTCCTACCGCAGCACCGGCTTGTGCAGCGAGTCCCAGTTGTATGCGGCGGCCACGCGCGCCTCGATCTCCTGGATCACCGCGCCGCCGTTGTCGCCGTTGGTCATCACGACCACGCCATATCCCTTGCGCATGTGCCCCAACAGGTCGCAGCGGAAGCCCCAGTTGGAGCCGCCGTGCATGAAGTACCACCCTTCCCCGCGCTTCTCCACCTGCAGCCCCACGGCGAACGACCCGGCCCCCACGGGGGCGAGCATCTCGCGCACGGACGCTTGCGCGAGCACCGTCCCGCGCGGCCCGGCATTCGCCCGCTGGATCTCCAGCAGCCAGCGCGCCAGGTCGCTGGGCGTGGTCCACAGTCCGGCCGCCGCCTGCTCGGGGTAGACGTGCCACGGCGCCGGCATGCGCGCCCCGCCGCCGTTGTGGGCCCGTGCCAGGCTCCCCTCCACCGCGGCAGTCGGTGGCTGTTCGTAGCTGCTGCTGGTCATCTGTAGCGGTCCCAGCACCAGCCGCTGCATCAGCGCGGCGAAGGGTTCGCCGGCCAGGTCGCTCAGGGCGACCTGCATGATCGTCGTCCCCCCGCCCGAGTACTTCATCGCCGCGTACGGTTCGCGCACGAAGCGCACCGGGCCTAACGGCGACGGCTGCTCCCCCGTGATCACCTGCACCGGCGTGGGGAGGGGCTGGCCGGGATTGTAGCCCGGGAAGCCGAAGCCATCGTCTGCCCCGGAGGTGTGGCTGAAGAGCGCGCGCGGCGTGACGGGCTGGCGGCGCGTGTGCTCGCTGGCCGGCACCTGCCAGGAGCGCAGGATCGTGTTCACGTCGGCGTCGAGCGACAACTTGCCGTCCTGCACCAGCCGCATCGCCGCCATCGCGGTGACCGGCTTGCTGATCGAGGCGGCCTGGAAGCGCGTCGCCGTCGTCACGGGGGTGCCGGTGCTGGCGTCGGCGACGCCGTAACCCCGCGCCCAGTGGATGGCACCATTCCACACCACTGCGATGGAGACGCCCGGGACACGGAAGCGCTGCATCAACTCCTGGATGGTGTAGCCATCCAGCCCCTGGCGGTTAGGGAGCTGCGCCCCCTCGATGCGGGCGATGAGCGCCGCGGTATCGCTGGGTGGCGGCGACCCCTGCGCCCCCAAAGGCGCGGCGCAGGCAGCGAACGCGAGGAGCAGGGCGGCGGAACGCGACGGGCGGAGCGGAAGAGTGCCCATGGCCGTGAGATGAGGGGTGGCGCGCCGCCAGGCGGGCGGCGCGCGTGCGCCACGCTACGCGGCGGGGCACCTCCTCGCCAGACGGACGCGATTCACCCCTGAGCGCGCCGCCCTCACCCCCCCGGGGTGACCGCGCCCCACTGTTCCAGCAGCTGCGCCAGGTCGACGCCCGGCGCAATGAGGCAGATGTGGCCGTGACCTTCCAGCACGTGCAGCTGCGCGTTGGGGACGCGCGCCGCCATGTACTCCGCCTGTTCCATCGCGGGGACCAGGTGATCGTGCGTGCTGGCCACGAACAGCGTGGGCGCGGCGATCGAGGCCAGGTGCGGTCGCATGTCGTACCGCTTCAGGATGCGCAGGCGGTTGAGGTAGCCTTCGCGGGCGGTGAAGCGCATGGCCTGGTGAAAGCGCCGCAACTCATCGCGATGCGTGAAGCGTGAGTGCAGGCGAAAGGCGGTGAGGCGGCGTACCAGCGCCATCGTCCCCCAGGGGATGAGCCGCAGGGAGAGGAGGGCCGCGTCCAGGCGGTGCTGCGGGAGGAAGCGCGCGAACGAGTTGATGATCACGAGGGCGCGCACCAGCTCGGGGTGCCGTACCGCCAGGCTCATCGAGAGCGTCCCCCCGAACGATTCGCCGCACACGATCGCGGGCTCGCCGGTGGGCGTCATCCCGCGGATCAGCGTCGCCAGGTCGTCCACCAGCACGTCCATCGAAGCGGTCGAGTCGCGCAGGACGTGCGTCGCAACGCGGTGGTGCGCCGCGAGCGAGGGTACCTGCCGGTAGAAGAGGCGCCCCGTTCCGTCCATCCCGGGAACCAGGACGACCGGCGTTCCGCGCCCGACGAGCTGGAGGGGTGCCGGAGCCAGCTCGCGCGCGTCAACCGGTGCGCCTGGCGACGGGTCGCCGACGGGCGCGCTGTCCGGGAAGTTGCTCTGGTCTTGCGAGCGGGTGAGGGTCATCGTCGCTCATGCGTGCGCGTGAGGGGGCTGGTCGATGGGGGCGCCGAGCCCGGGTGACCTGGACGGTGGTGTCGTACCTCCTGGTCCAGTCGGTCCTGCTTGGCGTGGCGGCGCTCCCGGCTGCCCTGCTGCTGGAAGTAGCGGAGCCGTGGCTCCCGTCGGCAAGCTGGGGGCGGTTCGTCGTGCTCGCAGTCGGGTTGCTCCCGATGTACGTGGTGTGCGCCTTTACGTTCGCCGTCGCCACGGCGCTGGCAATCCGCCTGTTGGGGTGGCGTACGCGGCCGGGGCTCGACGTGCCCATCGCCGACTACGACTGGCCGTTGCTGGACTGGGCGCGTCGTGCGATGTGCACGCATGTCGTGCGCCTCCTGGTGGCCGGGCCGTTCCGCGGCTCACCGCTCTGGTCGCTCTTCATGCGCCTGAACGGAGCGCGCATGGGGCGCGGCGTCTGGGTCAATTCGGTGGCCGTGATCGACCACGAGCTGCTCAGCTTCGGAGACGGCACGGTGATCGGCCACGACGTGCACCTGTCGGGGCACACGGTGGAGGACGGCCGCCTGAAGACGGGGACCGTTCGCGTGGGGCGTGGCGTGACGATCGGGGTGGGGGCGGTGATCGGCGTGGACGTCGAGATCGGCGACGGGTGCCGGGTGGGGGCGCTGGCGTTCGTCCCCAAGCATGCCCGGCTGGAGGCCGGCGCCACGTACGCGGGAATCCCCGTCCACCGGGTGCCCGGCGCCTAACGCGGGAGGTGCGGGTTCGCGAAGCGCGGCTCGGTGAGCAGCGTGGAGTCGCTCAGGCTGCGCAGGAAGGCCACCAGGTCCGCCTTGTCCTGCGCCGACAGCGCGAGCGGGGCGATGCGCGGGTCCTTGCGCGGGCTCAGCCGCCCGTCGCCGGCCAACGGCCCGCCGGCGATGAGCCGGCCGCCGCGTGCGTAGTGCTCCACCACGTCCTCCAACGACCCGATGCTGCCATCGTGCATGTAGGGAAAGGTGAACGCCAGGTTGCGCAGCGTGGGGATGCGGAACTTCCCCATGTCCTCGGCGCGTTGCGTGCGCTCGAACAGGCCACGATTGGGGGCGGGATAGCTCCCGTCACCACCCAGGTTGTAGAGGCCGTTGTTGGCGAAGGCGGCCGCGCTGCCCTGGGGCTCCACCGCCGCGGCGGTGAAGAGCGGGCCGCGATGGCACTCGACACAACGCAGCGCGGTCGACCTGAAGAGCCGCTCGCCGCGGATCGCTGACGCGCTCATCGCCGAGGCCTCCCCCCGCGACCAGCGGTCGAAGGGGGCATTCACGGCGATGATCGTGCGCTGGAAGGCCGCCATCGCGCGCGTGATGTTGACCACCGTGACCGGCGCCGTGTCGCCCGGGAAGGCAATCGCAAAGAGCTGGCGATACGCCGGGACGGCGCGCAGGCGATCGAGGAGGTCCAGCTCCTGGCCCTTGAGCCCCAGCTCGACGGGGCGATCGCCGAACATGGGGACGAGGGCCTGCTCCTCCAGCGACGGCGTGGCCGGGTCGGCCCAGTTGAGCGCGCGCAGCCAGGCGGCGTTGGCCACGCCGATGGCGTTGCGCGGGTGCGGCTCGCCCGTGCTGCCTAACGAAATGTTCCGCGCGTCGGCAAAGCCGAACTCCTGCCGATGGCACGAGCTGCAGGCAAAGGCCCCGTTCCCGGAGAGGCGCGTCTCGTAGAAGAGGCGCCGCCCCAGCTCCACCTTGGCGGGCGACATCGGGTTGCCCACCGGAACAACCGGGGGCGACCACCCGGCTGGGAGCGCCCACCGAAAGTCGGCCGGGTTGCCGGAGTACGGGAGGACCGTCGGGTTTCCGTCGCCCGCGCAGCCCGAGACGAGGGCCGCGGCAAGGGTGACGGTGAGAAGCGTGCGCGACTGGGACATCGGGAGGGACGCCGGACGATGCGGTGCGCGAGTCGCGCCGTCGATACAAGCTCGCCCTGGGCCACGCGCCGTCAAGCGCGCGGTTCCGCCTTGCATCGCCAACCCTGCCGCGCCGTCGCACGCGCCCTATCTTCTCGCGCATGACCGTAGTAGCTGACCGCGTGCACGCCGCTCCGCTTGGGCGGCGCCTTCCCGCGGCCCGTGTCGCTCGTCGCCTCATCGCCGTCGCCTTCGCCGCGACGCTGCCGGGATGCGGGGCCGGCGAACCGTCCGCCGATGGTGGCATTCTCGCCGACTCGGTGCGCCTGGCGCCGCTCGAGCGCGCCTTTCGCCTCGACGAGGCGTCGGCCGCCGCGGTGAGCAGGCGCCACGACGGGATCGTCTACACCATCAACGACTCCGGCAACGAGGAGGTGCTGTACGCCTTCGACACGACCGGGAACGCGATGGGACGCTGGGTCATGCGCCGGACGCGCAACCGCGACTGGGAGGCGCTCGCCGCGACGCCGTGCGCGACCGACCCGGCGGCGTCGTGCATCCTGGTCGGCGACGTGGGCGACAACTCGCTGTCGCGTCCCACGATCCTCATCTACCAGGTGCGTGAGCCCGACTCGCTCGCCTTCGGGAGCGTGGGGGAGCTGCACTCCGACTCGCTGATCGTGCGCTTTGCCGACGGTCCCCACAACGTGGAGTCGATGGTCCGTGCAGCTGACGGTGGCATCCTGCTGTTCCCCAAGGAGGTCATGCGCCGGTCCGACGGCACCCGCCGACCCACGCTCGTCTATCGCGTCGCCCCCGGCGCGTGGGCGGCCGGGGGCGAGGCGACGGCCGTGCTGGCCGACTCGGTCCCCATCGTGCCCGGTGCCGCCACGCGCCAGCAGGTGACCGATGCCGCCATGTCGCGCGACGGGCGCCTGCTGGCGGTGCGGACCTACTCCGACGTCTGGCTCTTCGCCGCCGACTCGCTCACCGGCCTGCCGCTGCCCGGGATCGCGCCCGTCACCTGCAGCGTCGCGGCGCTGCGCGAGCCGCAGGGCGAGGGCGTGGGGATCGTCTCGGTGGGCGATCGCAGCGTGCGGCTCGTGCTCACCACGGAAGGGGACAAGGAACCGTTCCGCTTCGTCAGCTGCCCGCGCCCGTCAGCCGCGGACGGCGTGGCGCCAGCGCACTGATCGCCGGGCGGCGCGCCGCGCCCCCCGCGCGGCCGGTCAGTAGAGCAGCGCGTCGCGCACCTCTCCGGCCCATCCGGGAACGGCCGTCCACTCCGCAATCTCCGACGCCAGCACCGGGGTGCGCACGTCGAAGACGCGTTCGGCAATGCCGAGCTGGCCCACCAACCGGGCAAAGTGGTCGCTCCCGGTGGGATTGGCCGCCGTTGGATAGGCCGCCCACGCCATCTCGCGCGGATGGTGCCGTGCGATGGCCGACAGGAGCGTGAGCCCGAGCGCCACCGGCCGGAGCTTCGCCGGGTCGAACGTCTCGATCACGACGGCCGCGCACGCCTCCCCGCGGTACGGGGCGAGTTGCGGCGTGCAGCTGCCGGGGCGCAGCCGAAGGCCCTCGAGCGGGGACGGCCCCAGCGCGTCGATCACGCCACGCGCGTCCAGCCACGGGGCCGCAACGAGCTGGAAGGGGGTCTCGGTCCCGCGCCCCACGCTCACGGTCGTCGCCTCGAACAGGCAGGTCCCCGGATAGAGGAGCGCCGAGGCGAACGAGGGCATGGACGGCGAGGTGGGGATCCACGGGACGCCGAGTGAGGGCCAGAAGCGGTCGCGCGCCCAGCCGTCGCACGCGATCACCTCCACCTGCGCGGTGCGCACGCGGGTCCTTGCCCAGTGCCGGGCCAGCTCGCCCAGCGTGAGTGAATGCCGAATGGGGATCGGCCAGCGCCCGATGAACGATGCGCACCGCGCCTCGTCGAGCAGGGGGCCCTCGGCGTGCGCGAGCTGCCCGCCTAACGGGTTGGGGCGGTCCAGAACGACCAGCGGCGTCCCGGTGCGGGCGCACGACTCCAGCACGTGAGACAGCGTCCACGCGTACGTGTAGAAGCGGGCCCCCACGTCGGGGATGTCGAAGAGGACGAGGTCCAGGTCGGCCAGCGACGCGTCGGTCGGGGCAAAGCGCTCGCCGTAGAGCGAGACGATGGGGAGACCGGTGACCGGGTCGGCCGCGTCGATCATCGGCGCGCCGTCCTCTCCCATGGCGCTCAGGCCGTGCTCAGGCGAAAAGAGCCTGACGAGGGGGACGCCAGCCTGGAGCAACGCCACTCGGCTGGGGGTGCCGGGGCGTGCGGCGGGGCGCGCCGCCTGGTTCGTGACGAGCCCCACGCGCGCGGCGGCCGGCAGGAGGTCGGGATCGCGCGTCACGCGATCGATGCCGAACTGCACGAGGGGAGCGGTCACGCCTGGGGTGTGGTGGGGTGCGCGGCGGTGGGGTGTTCGGCGGTGGGGCTGTCGACGCCCTCGAATGCCGACGGTCGCGCCTTGAAGATGCGGAAGAGGTAGGCGAGGGATGGGATGAGCACGAGCGCGCCGCCGGCCACCGCCCACAGCGTCAGGCGCAACGTGATGGCGGGGGCCGCGGCGTCGTGCAGGGAGAGCGACGTGGGGATGATCCAGGGCGCCTGCGCGAGCGGCCAGCCCCACAGGATGAGCGAGACCTGGAGGGCGCACGCGCGGCGCGCGACCCGGAAGCGACGGCGCACGAGCGCGGCGAGCGCCACCAGCGCCGCTGCTCCGGTCGCCAGTTGCAATGCGAGCGCCGCGGGGGTCGCGGTCACCCCCTCCACCAGGGCGGGGGCCTCGCGACCTGCGAGCACCAGCGTCCCGAAGGCGCCGATGAAGACGGCGATGCCCGCGCCCAGCGCCCGTCGGCGAAAGTCCTCCTGCACCGCCGGGTCGCCCTCCGCCTCCACCGTCAGGTACACGGCGGCCAGGAAGGCGAAGAGCGCCAGCGTGAAGCCTCCGACCCCCAGGACGAAGGGCGTGGCCCACGGCGCCACGAAGCGCGCCGCGAAGCCCGCCGACGCGCTCACCGTGCCGGCGTGCGCCACCGCGCCCGACGCGATGGCCCCCACGCAGATGCCTAACGTGGCCGGCGTGAGCACGCTCGACAGCGAAAAGACGAGCCCCCACCGGCGCTGCACGTCGTCGGCCTGCGAATCGTAGGTGCGGAAGGTGAACGCCGAGCCGCGCAGCACGATCCCCACCAGCATGAGGGTGAGGGGGACGTGCAGCTCGGTGGCGATGGCGGCAAACGCCGAGGGGAATCCGGTGAAGAGGAGGACGACGACGAAGATGAGCCAGACGTGGTTGGCCTCCCAGATGGGGCCGATGGCGTGCGCGATGAGCGCGCGTTGCCGCTCTCGGCGCGGCCCCGCCGCCAGGAGGTCCCACACGCCGCCGCCAAAGTCGGCGCCGCCCAGCAGCACGTAGGCGTTGAGCGCCACCAGCATCACGACGAGCAGTGCCCCGGGAAGGGTCAGGATGGCGTCCATCGCCGGCGGCACCTCAGTCACCGGCCGCCGAGGGGATGGCGCCCGCCCCGCCCGGCGGCGTATGACGCGACGGCGTGCCGCCGGTCGGCACCACGCTGAACTGTCGCGCGAGGAGATACGCGACGATGCCCCCGAGGAAGCAGTAGAGCGCCGTGAAGCCGAGGAACGGCACGATGAGCCCGGGCATCGGCGTGACGGCGTCGGCGGTGCGCAGCACTCCCTGCACGATCCAGGGTTGCCGTCCGACCTCGGTGACCACCCAGCCCGCCTCGGTGGCGATGAAGCCCATCGGCGTGGCCACCACCAGCGCCGCGAGCAGCGCCCGCTCCCGGGCCAGGTCGCGCCGGCGCCACCGCGCCCAGAGGGCCCACAGCGACACGAGCGCCATGTAACTGCCGAGCCCCACCATCACCTGGAAGGCGACGTGCACGACCGCCACGGGCGGCCAGTCCTCGCGCGCCACGCGATCCAGCCCCTGCACCTCGGCGTTGGGGTCACCGAAGGCCAGGATCGAGAGTGCCCCGGGTATCTCCAGTGCCCAGCGCGTCTCGCCTGCCGCCTCGTCCGGCCACCCGCCGATGCGCAGCGGCGCGCCGCGCTCCGTGGTGAATTGCCCTTCCATGGCCGCCAGCTTGGCCGGCTGCAGCGTGGCCACCGCCTTGGCCGACAGGTCGCCCGACAGCGGTTGCAGCAGCGCGGCCGGAATGGCGACGCGCAGAGCGATGCCTAGCGCCGCGCGGTGGAAGCGCGCGGCCGTGCCGCGGCGCAGGAACCAGGCGTGGATCCCTGCCACGGCAAAGCCGGTCCCCGCGTACGCGGCCAGCGTCATGTGCAGCGCCTGCGGAAACGCCGCCGGCGTCGTCATCGCCAGCAGCGGGTCGATCTCCACCGGTACGCCCTCCCGCAGCACGAAGCCGCGCGGCGCATTCATCCACGCGTTGGCGATGACCACGAAGATCCCCGAGAGCGCGCCGCTCACCGCCACCAGTATCCCGCTCCAGAGGTGCGCGCGCGGCGAGATCCGGTTCCATCCGTACAGGTACACGCCCAGGAAGATCGCCTCGGTGAAGAAGGCGAATCCCTCGAGGGAGAAGGGCATCCCGATGATCGGGCCGGCAAACTCCATGAAGCCGGGCCAGAGCAGCCCGAGCTCCAGCGACAGCACCGTTCCCGATACCGCCCCCACCGCAAACAGGATGGCCGTTCCCTTGGCCCAGCGCTTGGCCAGGTCGAGGTAGAGTGCCTCACCCGTGCGCAGATGCCGCCATTCCGCCAGCACCATCAGCAGCGGCATCCCGATGCCCACCATCGCGAAGACGATGTGGAAGGCGAGCGACATCGCCATCTGGGATCGGGCGGCGAGAAGATCGGGCAACGGCGGAAGACGAGAAGACGAGAAGACGAGAAGACGAGAAGACGAGGGATGAACGCTGATGACTGGCCGTTAGTTGCCGAGACGCGTGCGCGAGGCGGCGCGTGGCGCCGCAGTGCGGCCAGCACCACGCACCGATTCCCGTGTCAGTCGCCTCCCGGCTCCCGAGCGTTGCCGCCAGCTGCACGTACCCCATGCACCACGGCCGGCGAGGCGCGCCGGCGTTCGTGCCACGCTACTTCCGGTAGTCCAGCGCCGGCGCGGCCCGGTCGAGCCGCGTGCGGTACACGAAGTCCGCGCCGCGGCGCTGGTCGAACTCGGCGCGCGCCTTCGCCCGGAGCGCCGGGTCGGTGAAGAGCTCCATCGTCGTCAGGCTCATCGTCTTGGCCGCGACCATCATCCCCTTGGCACCGATGGGGGTGCCGCCAGCCGCAACCGCCTGCCAGGAATGCGCCGCCGTCCCCGGCACCCATGTCGCCGCGCTCAGCTGCACCGTCGGCACCGCCCACGACACGTCGCCCATGTCGGTCGAGGCCGGGTCCACCGAGCCCCCGGTGAATGGCTGGACCTTCGCCGCATCGTCGATGGGCGGAACGCCGGCGCCCAGCGACTTCTGCAGCTCGGTGGCAAAGGCCCGGTCTTCGGCCGAGTACCGCACACCGCCCACCCGCTCGAGGTTCTTCTGCTGCACCCGCGCCAGCACGTCGTTGGGAAGGATGTTGTAGACCGCGCCGATCGTCTCGTGCTCCACCGTTGTCCCGGTCCCCAGCGCCGCTCCCTTGGCCGCATTGAGGATCCGCTCCCAGATCTCGTCCAGCACGCGCATGTCGCTCTGCCGCGCGTAGATGAAGACCTCGGAAAAGTCGGGAACCACGTTGGGCGCGCGACCGCCGGCGGTGATGACGTAGTGGATGCGCGTGTCCTGCGGCACGTGCTCACGCATCATGTTCACCATGTGCGTCATCGCCTCCACGCCGTCCAGCGCCGAACGGCCGCGCTCGGGGGCGGCGGCCGCGTGCGCCGAGACGCCGCGAAAGCGGAACTTGGCCGAGATGTTGGCCAGCGTACTGTTGGCATCCGCGACGTTGCGATCGCCGGGGTGCCACGAGACCACCGCGTCGACGTCCTTGAACAGCCCCCCGCGCACCATGTAGACCTTGCCGCTCCCCCCTTCCTCGGCCGGCGTGCCGTAGAAGCGCAGCGTGCCGGGAATCTTGTTGCTGACCATCCACTCCTTGACCGCGATCGCCGCCGCCGCGGACGCGGTGCCGAAGAGGTGGTGCCCGCAGCCGTGCCCGGCGCCGCCGTCGGTGATCGCCTTCTTGAAGGGGGTCGCGTCCTGCGAGAGCCCGGGGAGCGCGTCGAACTCGCCCACGATGCCGATGACCGGCGTGCCGCTGCCGAAGGTCGCCACGAAGCCCGTCGGTTCGCCCACCACGCCAGCCTGCACCTCGAACCCGGCCCCCCGGAGTTCCTGCTGGAGCAGCGCGCTGGACTTCTCCTCCTGATATCCCACCTCGGCAAAGCCCCAGATCTGCTTCGCAACGCGCGCGTAGTGCTCGAAGCGCGCATCCAGGGCATTGAGCACGGCGGACTGCGATGCGGCGTCGATTGCCCGCGCCTGCGCCCCCGACGAAGCGGTGGTGGCCGACAGGAGCGTGCCCGCGAGTGTCAGGACGCCGGAAAGACGAATGGGACGCAGCATGATGGGGGCGAGAGGTTGTGGACCAACCTACCGCCCTCATCGTCTCGGTCAATCAGCGTTCGTGTTCCCCCCGCCCGCGCGCCGCGCACGTCGGCGCCGGGCGAACGCCGCGCGACGACTACGGGCGCGTCCCCGCCGGAACGGCCACTTCGGTCATGCGCTGCACCCTCCCGTCGGAGAGCGGGACATCGCCAGCCACCATGTAGGGCGAGTCGGTGAGCAGGAACCAGGTGGCGAGCAGCCGGCGGTCCGCCTGAGCGCGCTCTTCCACCGCCCACGCCTCGGTCATCGTCCCCTCGACGTCGGTCTTCACCTTGCCGATGACCGAGAAGATCCGTCCTTCCGACCGGGTCATTCCCGGTCCCCAGACCGGCGCCGTGTAGACCACCCCCGCGCGCAGCCCTGCCGCGACGGGAACGATGTCCGACGCCGAGGCGACGAAACCCGGGCGGTCGAGCGTGACGTCGACCGTGGCGAGCGCCCCGCCCGGCGCGGAGCGCTGCACCCCGCGCACGGCCGTGCCGTTCACCGCCAGCTGCAGCATCACCTCGCCGTTGAGCGTTCGCGTGAGGCCGTACGGGGCGAGCGTGATGGCGTCGTACGTCTGTCGCAGTTCGGAGATCGCCTCCGACCCGTTGGGCAACGTGCGACGGCTCGCCGTGAGCCACCGCATCACCGGGCGCCCCGCCGAGTCGCCGAGCGTGAGTTCGTTGATCCACTCGATGGCGACGGGCGAGTCCGCGCCCGCCACGTGACGGCGCACCCGCGCGGCGTGCGGGGCGAAGATCCGACCGTCCACGCGAGGCGAGCCGACCTCGAGCGCAATCGTGTCGGCCGCTTGCGCAGCGGCGTCGATCGAATGCAGCGACAGGACGAGTGGCGCAGCGACCAGCAGTGGGAGGAGGAG
>CAZVDJ010000059.1:0-13320 GCA_964626245.1 uncultured Gemmatimonadaceae bacterium | reverse complement strand
GGGCGCGCGGGCGATCGCGGCGTGGGCGTTCCCTCGCGGGGGCGCCTGGCGCGCGCGCTGGTGGGGGGCGCGCTGATGGGGGTGGGAGCGCGCCTGGCCTGGGGATGCACGTCGGGACTGGCGCTGTCGGGTGGTGCACTCATGGCCACGGGGGCGTGGCTCTTCATTCCCATCGCGTTCGCCACCGCCATGATCGTGACGCGGGCGGCGCGACGACTGCCGGACGAGGTGACCCATGGATGATCCGCTCTCCGCGGGGCTCGCGCTCGTCATCGGCGTGGCGTTCGGCGCGATCCTGGAGCGCGCCGGGCTTGGCGATGTCCGCGTCATCCGCGGGCAGCTGACGGGCCGCGACTTCACCGTCGTGCTGGTGATGTTCGGCGCCATTGGAGCGGCGATGCTGGGCCTGTTGTGGGGCGAGGCACTGGGGCTGGTGAGCCGGGCATCCATGGCCATCCCTCCCACCGATCTCGGCGCGCAGGCGTTAGGCGCGATCGTCTTCGGGGGCGGATTCGGCATGGCGGCGCTCTGCCCGGGCACGGCCTGTGTGGCCGCGGCCAGCGGGCGGCGCGATGGCGTGGCCGCCGTGACGGGCGTACTGGGCGGGACCATGGCGCTCCCCGCCATCTGGCCCGCCCTGGCCCCGGCGGTGGCTGGCGTCCCCGACGAGGGGCGCACCCTCCCGGCCGACCTGGGTGTTCCCACTTGGGTGGTGGCGACGGTCATCATCGCGATGGCGATCGTGGGTGCGATGCTCGCGCGCCGTGTGGCACCCGCGGCACCGGGCGTGGCGTGGTGGCAGCCGCGCCGGCTCGAGGTGGCGGCGCTGACGCTCGCCGTGGCGCTGGTGGCGGTGGACGCGCGTCCCGCCACGTCGCCAGCGGCAATCGCCGCCTTGGCGGGGCGCATCGAGCGGGAGGAGGATCACGTCGATGCCATCGAGCTCGCGGCGTGGATTCGCGACGGCCGCGACGGACTGCGCGTGATCGACCTGCGCGAGGGACTCGACACCGGGACGTACCTGATACCCGGGGCCGAGGTGATGTCGCTGCCCGACCTCGCGCGCGCCGAGCTGAAGCCGGGCGAGCTGGTGGTGCTCTACAGCGACGGCGGGGCGCACGCCGCCCAGGGGTGGGTGCTCCTGCAGATGCGCGGTGTGACCAACGCTCGCGTGCTGAAGGACGGGATGGCGGCGTGGGAAGACGAGGTGCTTGCCCCCGTCGCCCCCGCCGCCACCGATTCGGCGGGCAGCGCGCGCTGGCGCGAAGTGCGCGACCTCTCCCTCTGGTTCGGTGGGCAGCCGCGCGTGGGTCCGGTGGGACAGCACTCTCGCGAGGCGGCGGCGACCGGGCGCCGTCGGAGGCGCACGTGTTAGGCGGGCACCCGCCGGAGCGTCACCGGGCGCGCACGTACGCGACCACGGATCCGTTCGAACGGTGGCGGCAGGACGAGCTGGCGCGCGTCGACCGCGCCGGGCTGACGTACCTCGACTACACGGGCGCAGCCCTCTACCCGGCCAGCGTGGTGGAGCGCGACGCTGATCGCCTGCGCGAGTCCGTCCTCGGCAACCCGCACTCGGCCCACCTCCCCTCGGCGCAGGCCAGCGATGACCTGGCTGCCGCGCGCCGCGCTATTCTCGACTTCCTCGGGGCCGACCCGTTGGAGTACGAGGTGGTGCTCACACCGAACGCGTCTGCGGCCTGCCGCCTGGTGGGGGAGGCATTCCCCTTTGGCACCCGGGGGCGCTGTGCGCTCACCGCCGACAACCACAACTCGGTCAACGGTATTCGCGAGCACGCGCGCCGGGCCGGGGCTGACGTCCGCATCCTGCCGCTCGACGAGTCGCTGCGCCTGGTGCCGTCGGCCGTGCACGCGCTGCTCGACCTCCCGCTCGAAGGCACGTCGCTCCTCGCCTTTCCCGCGCAGTCCAACTTCAGCGGCGTGCGACATTCGCTGTCGCTGGTTGGGGAAGCGCGGGCGCGTGGCTGGACGGTACTGCTCGATGCGGCGTCGTACCTCTCAACCACCGACCTGGACCTGGCAGACGTCGGTGCCGACTTCACCTGCCTCTCGCTGTACAAGATCGCCGGCTACCCGGGCGGTGTGGGCGCCCTGGTGGCGCGTCGCGAGGCGCTCGCGCGGCTGCAGCGCCCGGCCTTTGCCGGGGGAACCGTGCGCTGGGTTTCCGTGGCGCACGGGCGCCATGCGATGGCGAGTGGCGCAGAGGGCTTCGAGGACGGAACTCCCCCGTTCACCCTGGCCGGTGCGGTCCCCATCGCGCTGGACGCGGTGCGCCGCGCGGGGCGGCCCGCCTGGGCGCAGCAGGCATTGCGGCTGACGGGACGGCTTCTCACCGCGATGCGCGAGGCGCGCCACGACACCGGCCTCCCGATCGTACGGCTGCACGGCCCGTGCACCCTCGAGGCGCGCGGCCCCACCATCGCCTTCTCCCTGCTCCGCGACGATGGCACGGCCGTGCCGTACTGGGAGGCGGAGGCACGCGCGCGGGGCGCCGGGATCGCGCTGCGGGGGGGATGCTTCTGCAATCCGGGCTGCGCCGAGCAGGCGTTCGGGCTCTCGTCAGCGCGTACGCTCGATTGCCTCGATGCACTGGGCGAGCAGTTCACGGTGGCGGGGTTGTCGCAGTGCCTCGGCGGCGAAGCGGTGGGAGCCCTCCGGGTCTCACTGGGGCTCGGTTCCCTGGATCGAGACGTCGATCGCTTCCTGGCGGCCCTGCCGGCGCTCGCGGCGGTGCGGGCGGAGACGGGCGTGTCGTAGCGGGTGCGCGGGCCGGCACTCGGGAGAAGGGGCAGGGAAACGATCCGCGGCGTAAGGTCGTAGGGGGGCGACGTGCCAGAGTCGCGCGCCGTCGCGCGGCGCAGCAGATGTTCGTCCGCCTCCCCGCCCGGAGTCAGCTTTGTGAGAGATCGGAGTGAGCGTGACGGCGCGCCTGTGAGCGAGCGCGTCCGGGGAGACATTCGGTGAACACCGACGCTTCCACTCCGGACGCGGATCGTGGAACGGCGAACGCCGGCCGGCCCTCCGATCTCGACGGGGCAAGCGCCCCCTCCCGTCGCATGGCCCCGACCGTGGCGCCTGTCGCGCGCTCGCTCCTGGATCCCGAACGCCTCACCCGCTACGCGAGCGCGCTGATCGTCGTGCTGGCGGCCGGGTTGCTGGCCAGTGGCTGGCAGTATCGGCGCGCCGCCCTTTCGGTACGGGCCAGCGCACTCGCCAGCGCGGAGGCAACCGCCCTCGGCCTGGCGAGCGAGTACAAGGCGCGCGTGGAGAGCGCGGTCTGGCAGCCGCTCCTGGAGGCGTTCGTGCCGGCCTTCGTCCCGGACACCGACGACCTGTCGCGCACGGTGGAGGCGATGCGCGCGCGCGGGGCGGCGTGGATCGCCGGCTGCGCCTGCCGCGTGCCGGAGGTCGGACACTTCCTGCTGTTCGACGTGGAGGGGGCTCGCGCCGCGTGGTCGGCGGGGGTCGGCGGCGCGTCGACCGGAGTGGAAGGCGGGGCGGGACGGCTGCCGGACGACGAGGTCCGGCGCGCGCGCGTGCTGGACCATCTGCGCCGCTTCGCGCGATCCGCGCCTAACGACGTGCGGCGGTTTCACATGCTCGTGCTCAGCGACGGGGCGAGCACGCAGATGGCCCACCTTCGCGTGGTGCGCGACGCACACGGTCGCCGGGTCGGAGCGGCCGCGCTGCTTCCGGCATCGGCCCTCGGCGCCACCGTCCTGGAACCGCTGCGACAGGATCTCGTGGCGCGGCTCTATCCGGCCATTCCCGGCCGGGACTCGGTGGCCGGCCTCACGGTGCGGCTGCGCGACGGCACCCCGCTCTACGCGTCGTCGTGGAGCGGCGCGGGCATCAGCGCCCGGGTGGGCCTGTGGGTGCCGGCAGACTCCAGCCTCACGCTGGAACTCACGCTCAACCCGGCCATCATGCACCTGACGGTGCCCGGATGGCATCGCGCCCCCAACGACACACTGCTGGCGCTCGCCGCCGGACTCCTCGTCGCCGTGTCGCTGGCGGGTCTCGTCCTGCTGTCACACGCCCGCCGGCTCATGCGGACGCGCACGCTCTTCCTCACCGGGGTGAGTCACGAGCTGCGCACGCCGCTGACCCAGGTGCTCATGTACGCGGAACTCCTGGAGCGCCCCGACCTGGACGGCACGCGCCGTCACAAGGCGCAACAGGTGATTCTCCGGGAGAGTCGTCGCCTGGTGCACATGATCGAGAACGTCCTCCTCTTCGCGCGCGGCGGCAGCCGCCTGCCGCTCAATCCGCGCCCGGTGTCGCTGGCCACGGTCGTGCGCGACGTCGTCGAGGACCTCGGCGCGCTGCTGGCACGACACGGCGCCGGAATCGCCACGTCGCTCGACGAGGAGGCGTGGGCGATGGCCGACGTGGGGGCGGTGCGCCAGGTGCTCGTCAACCTCGTCGACAACGCGCTGCGCTACGGCCCGCGCGGACAGACGGTGCGTATCGCCTTAGAGCGCCAGGCCGACCGCGCTTCGCTCGTCGTCACCGACGAGGGGCCCGGGATTCCTCCGGACCGACGCGACGAGGCCTGGCGCCCCTTCGTGCGGCTGCATCCCACCGGAGAAGGGACCGGGATCGGACTCTCGCTCGTGCGTCAGCTGGCCGAGGCGATGGGCGGCGGGGCCCGCTTCCTCGAACGTCCCGCCCCGTGTCGCGGCCTGTCCGTCCTGGTCTGGTTGCCGCTGGCGAATGCGAATGTCCGTCCAGTCGCGGTCCACACCGGAGACGACGCACCCCTCACTGTCTCACGTGCCGAGCGCCCGGCCGCCGCGCCGGGCGCAGGAGTCGCACCATGACGCGCATCCTGATCGTGGAGGATCACGAGGACATCGCCACGGGCCTGCAGGACCACCTGGAGCACGCCGGCTTCGAGGCCCGGGCCACCGGGAGCGGGCTGGAGGGCGTGCAGCTGGCGGCCGCCTGGCGTCCGCACCTCGTGATCCTCGACCTCATGCTCGGCGACATCTCGGGGCACGATGTCCTGCTGCGCCTGCGCGCCTCCGGCGACGCGGTGCCAGTCCTGATCCTCTCCGCCAAGAACGACGAAATGGCCAAGGTGCGCGGCTTTCGCGAGGGAGCGGACGACTACGTCACCAAGCCGTTCGGCATTCACGAGTTGGTGGAGCGGGTGCGCGCGCTCCTGCGCCGCGCGACGCCGAGAGAGGGCGCACGCCGCGAGTCGGCGCCCACGCGCATCGTGGTGGGTGAGCTGGTCGTGGAACCAGCAGCCCGTCGCGTGACGCGCGATGGGCGCGAGGTGGCGCTGCGCCCGAAGGAGTACGACCTCCTGATTGCCCTCCTGCAGCGTCCCGACGAGGTGGTCTCCCGGCAGGAATTGCTGCGGCACGCATGGGCGTACGAGCCGGGCGTCGAATCACGCACGGTCGACTGGCACGTGGCCGAGCTGCGGCGAAAGCTGGGTGATGACGCCGATGCGCCGCGACTGATCGTGACCGTGCGAAAGGTGGGGTATCGATGGTGCGCCGTACCGACGGGATGAGTCGCGCCGGCGCCGAGGGCGACGGCAGAGTCGTCGCTGCGGTCAGCCGCGGAGCGACTTGACCTGCGGAAGGCCGGGAGGCAGCTTTCTCCTAATTCGCTTAGGAGAGAGGATCGTGCCCGTTGAACTCTGGCACCCCGGCGGCTGCCGGCCCGTCACCGTCGCGGAGCGTTGGCGCGCGGCCGCGTCCGGCTGCGTGATGCGGTCGCACATCCACCTGCCAACGGAGCGCTGACATGCTCGGCGTGCCGGATTGGGAGTCGGTGCGGGGCGTGTTCGCGCGCGCGCGCTCGTTGTACCGCGGCGTGCTGCACCGCGACCAGCTGGAGCGCGACATGCGCGAGGAGTTCCAGCACCACATCGCGGAGCGCACCGACGCGCTGGTGCGCGAGGGGCTCTCGCCAGAAGTCGCGCGGGAGCGTGCGCGGCGCGAGTTCGGGCACGAGGGTTCGCATCGGGCAGAGGCGCGTGAGGCCATGGGGCTGGAGACCTTCGCGCAGCTCCGCTTCTCGTGGCTGGACGTGAAGCTGGGCCTGCGCATGCTGCCCAAGCATCCGATGCTCAACCTGGCTGCGGTCTTCGCCCTCGCCGTGGGCATTCCGGTTGGGCTCGCGCCGTCTCACCTCGCGCAGGCGCTCAAGGCGCCGCTCCCCGGTGACGCGGATGATCGCGTGCGGGCCATCCGACACTGGGATCCAGCGTCGTCTTCCGTTGCGCCAACCTGGAACGACGACTTTGCGTTCTGGTCGCAGTCGCTGCGAAGCTTTTCAGCGCTAGGGGCCTTCCGCACGGCCAGCTACAACGTGGCCTCGGCCGACGGGCGCGCCGCCGCGGCCGAGGGTGCGCAGCTCTCCGCGTCCATGTTTCACCTGCTGGGGGCCCGTCCGCTGCTCGGGCGCGGACTCGAGCCTGGCGACTTTGAGACGGGCGCGCCGGACGTCGTGGTCATCGGCCACGGCCTCTGGTCGTCGCGTTTTGGCCGGGACGCCGCCGTCGTGGGGCGCAGCGTCCGCATAGGGCGCACGCTGCACACGGTGGTCGGCGTGATGCCGGAAGGCTTTGCATTCCCCACCAGTGAGATGCTCTGGCTCCCGCTCCGCCTGGCCTCCATCGGGGGCGAGGGACAGCGAATGCGCCTGCAGGTCGTGGGGCGACTGGCGGATGGTGTCTCCGCCGGGCAGGCGCAGGCGGAGCTCTCCTCGCTGGCACTGCCACCGCCCAACACTGCCAGCAGCGCGAACGATGCCGGAGAGCGAACACGCCTTCGCTCGGAGGTCGTTCCGTTCGGCCTCCTGTACATGGGCTTGCCCGCGGGCGGTCTCGCGAGCCTTCCCGAGTACCGCTACGTGCAGGCCATGATGTTCGTCCTGCTGCTCGTGGCGTGCGGCAACGTCGCGATGCTGGTCTTCGCACGCACGGCGACTCGCCTCCAGGAGCTGGCGATCCGCACGGCACTTGGTGCGAGCCGCGCGCGCATCGTCTCGCAAGTCTTCGTGGAGACGTTGCTGCTGGCAGTCATCGCGGCGGGCGTCGGCGTGCTATCGATCAATTGGGCGCTCAACCACGTCAACATCGCGGGGCTGGCCGGCGCCTCCGCGCTGCCGTACTGGCTGTCGCTGGACGTGACGGTCGAGACCGCGCTCACGGCGGTCGCACTGGCCGCGGTCAGCGCGACCGTCGCAGGCGTCATCCCCGCCATCGTGCTCTCGGGGCGCGCCATCTCCCAGAGTATCCGCGGCGGGACGCGCATGCGGTTCGGTCGCCTGACGGGTTCCCTGGTGGTGGCCGACATCGCCGTGTCCGTCGCGGCGGTGGGGATGGCGCTCGCGGTCACTCGCCACGCCACGAACCTGCAGTCGGCGGATCGCGCCACGGGAATTCCGGCGGCGGAGTACCTGGCCGTGGAATTGCGCCTGCCGGATGGCGAGATGTCGTTCGCCGACGCGCGCGGGCGAGACGGCGCCGCCGAACGACGGCGTGCGCAACTCGCGGCGGCCCAGCGGGAGCTCGTGGACGCGCTCGAGCGACAACCCGGCATCCGGCGCGTGGCCGTGGGTGACGTCCTTCCGCGCATGGAGCACCGGTCAAGGCCGTACGAGGTGGACGGCGTGGAGCGCGCCGCCGACGCGCCGCTTCGCTGGACGCGGCTGGCGCACGTCGACGTGGACTTCATGCGCGCCCTTGGAACGCCGATCCTGAGCGGGCGCGACTTCGTGCGCGCCGATGTGGAGCACGACAGGCGTGTCGCCATCGTGAACCGTGCCTTCGTGGAACATGCGCTCGATGGACGCGATCCGATCGGCCAGCGCGTGCGCTTTCCCAATCTGGGTACCACGGAGTGGCACGAAATCGTTGGCGTCGTGGGGCCGCTGGGGGTGAACGTGCTGAACCCCGAGCGAGGCGAGGCCGTCTACCTCCCGGCAGCGCCCGGCACCATCAACCCGATGCAGGTGGCGATCCACGCGGCGGTGCCTCCCGCCAGCCTAACGCCGCGCGTACGCGAGCTGGCCACGGCCGCGGATGCGGAGCTCGTGATGGGAAGGGCGCTGGTGCTCAGTGACGTTCGACAGGGCGATTGGTACCTCGTGATGGGACTTGCGGCGGGGCTCGCGGCGCTCGTCGGGGTACTGCTCGCCCTCGCGACGTCGGGCCTGTATGCGATGCTCTCCCTCTCCGTGTCGGAGCGCACGCGCGAAATCGGGATTCGTGCCGCGCTCGGAGCGTCGCGCCAAGGGCTGCTGCTCACGATCCTGCGACGGTCGCTGCTGCAGATAGGACTCGGGGCGTTGATCGGCCTTCCGCTTGCCGCGCGGGCCGTCTTCGAGCTCACCGGTACCCCTGGCGGTAGCGGGTCCGTCACGCAATCGATCGTGATTGCGCTCGGACTGTCGATGGCAGTCGTCGTGCTCGTGGCGCTCAGTTCGTGCCTTGTCCCCACGCGTCGCATCCTCTCCATCGAGGCGAGGGAGGCCATGCACGCGGAGGGGTGAAGCCGCATTCCCTCTGCGCACGCCGCGACGCAACGACGCGGGAACAGGCCGCTGTCAGCGGACAAGTACTCGCTGCGCGTCAGCCGTCAGCCGTCGGCGGGCGCGGGGCGGGAGAGTAGCGCGACGGCGTGCTGGCCGATGTGCTCCATTCGACGCTCCTGTTCGCGCGCCCACCTGGGGAGCGACATCGCGCTCCCCGCGATGAGACCCCCTCCGATCAGGGAGAAGAACGCCGGAACCGCCAGCCGGGAGCCGGGATCGTCCTTGCCAAGCAGGACGACGAGGATGAGGGCGGCGAGCGCGAGGACAAACGCGCCGAGACCGATCCCGCCCACCGCCACGCTCGAATCGGTCAATCGCAACCGGTAGCCGGTCTCGGTCGGTTCGACGAAGGCGTGGAGCGTGCCGGATGTCCACTCGCGCAGCCCGCCGTGCGCGGTGACCTCTCCCTTTCCGCCAAACGTCGTGCGCAACTCGGCGATGAGCAGCTCCCACTCTCGCTCCGAAGGACTCCGGGGCAGCGGGACGACCCTTCCCACGGATGTCGGCAACCCGAGCGTTCTGCCGCGCGGCACCGGCTCCCCGCGCCCCTCGAATCGCGCCACCGCACTCGCGATGCGCTCGGGCGTGAGCCCGACCTCGCGCCCCACGTCCTGGAGTTCACGCAGCGTCAAACCGTCAACAGCGGGAAGCGAGGGCGTCCGGGCCTCCTCCTGCCCGATCGCCAGCTCGAGAATCTCGCGGATTTCGTGGTCCTCGTACCTGCGCCCGTCGTTCATCTCGGCACCCGTCAGGCTCGCCGGTGGACCGGCCGCGGCGTACAACCTCGCGACCAGCGTTCCGTCAGGCCCCGAATCTACCCTGCGAGGATCGACCGGGCGACAATCTGCAGCATCACGGCGCGGCGACTGGCGCGAGCCCCAGTCGTTGACGGCGCGTTCGGCCACCTGCCGTACCGAATCCGTCCGCGATCCTGATCCACGACCAGCGCTCCTGCGCCGATCCGATGGGCAGAGAGGTTGTGGTCAGCTTCCCCGGCGCCTCGGGGCCCCTCCCGGCAGCAGCCGGCCGCCGCGGGTGTCGATGCAGGTGTGGGTCCAGCGGCCGGTGGCCGGGTCGTGCAGGGTCTCCGACCTGCCTAACGTTTCGCCGATGCCGCGATACTCCCCGAAGGCGGCGCGCCCGCTGGGCTCGCGCGACATGGCGTGGCCCCCGTCCATCCGGCTGCCGGCGTGCGACGGGCTCGCCCTCGTCTCACGCGGGGCATCGACTGCCTAGCGAGGAACACCCGCCGCATCGAGCATGGCGTCGATCAGGGGGACGAGGATGCCGGCTGCCGGCGTGCCGAAGACGTTCCAGCTGTTGGCCACGCCAACCATGCGATGCGCCGGCAGGACGACGAGGAACTGCCCGCCAAATCCGTTCCCCGCCCACACCTCCGCTCCGCGGCGATCGTAGCGCCACCATTGGTAGCCGTAGCCCGGCGAGTTGGGATTGGCGCTGACGTGCTCCACCGTGCGCGCCGTCGCCTCGCGCGCCCAGCCGGGTGGAAGGATCCGGCGTCCCTGCCATACGCCGTCGTCCAGGTACAGCTGGCCGATCCTGGCCAGGTCCTGCGCCGACAGGTACAACCCGCCCTCGGTGTCGGGGTGCCCCGTCGGGGTCTTCTTCCAGTGGAAGGTGATGCCAAGCGGGGCAAAGAGCTCGCGTCGCGCGTACTCGTCGGCGTGCATCCCGGTGGCGTCGCGAATCACCTCGGCCATCAGCGCGCTCCCGCCGCTGTTGTAGACCCACTTGGTGCCGGGCTCGGCATCCATGGGCTGCGACAGGGTGAACTGCATCCAGTCCTTGCTCCACTCCAGCTGCGACGTGGTGTTGGTGGAGTCGAGCGGGCGGTCCACCTCGTGCCACTCGATCCCCGAGCGCATGGTCAGGAGGTCGTGCAGCGTGGCCTTCCGCAGCCGAGGGTCGCGCGCCACCGACGCATAACGAGTGAGTCGCGCGAGCAGCGGTTCCTGCAGCGAGCGCAGCCGCCCCTGGTGCAGGGCGATGCCGAACAGCGTGGCCGTCACCGACTTCGTCACCGACTGCAGGGTGTGCAGCGAGGAGCCCTTGTAGTACGGGTGATAGTCGGGATGGAAGTAGTTGAACTGATGCACGTCGGACGGGGACGCGCAGGCGTCGATGCCGCAGCCGATCGCGCTCTTCCGGCCGCGACTGACCTCCCGGTAGTCGCGCGGGAATCTCACGTCGAGCACCGCGTGGCCGTCGCGCACGACGAACAGGGCATCGGTGTTGCCGAAGGAACCGGCGCGCGCACGACCGACCAGCGAATCGAGCGGTCGCGGGTCGAGGCCGCGTGCGGCCGGGGTCGCACTCGGCCATTCCTCGCGCCCCTGCGCAACGAGTGCCGGCGGCAGCGCCAGCAGGACCGGGACGATGATCCACGGCGCGCGGCGCAGCTGACGGAGCGCGCTCCTCATGCGACGCTCCGGGTGATCACGGAACCGTCTTCGCGCGCGAGATCGACCAGACGTAGGCCGCCACCGCCTGCACCTGTTCATCGGTCAGGTTCATCGGTCCGCCGCGCGGGTTCATGGGAAAGCGGCGGTCGGCAACCTTGAAGGCTGTCCTTGGCACGCCGGTGGTGATCGTCCCGGCGATCTCGGCCGGCGTGCCACGGTGGTGCAGCCACGGACCGCTCACCAGGCTGGGCCCGTTCTGGGCGCCCACGCCCTTTGGGCCGTGGCACCTGACGCAGGCTCCGCTATTGAAGAGCGAGTCGCCGCGCGCCACCAGGGCGGCGGTGACGCCGGCCGGATACGCCGGCCCCGACGAGGTGGCGACGGAAGCGGTGCGGCCGCAGGCGAGCGTGCTCGACAGGCAGAGGAGGAGGAGTCCGGTGCGCATGTTGGTCGGAAGGGTTGCGCTCAATCATACCCGTCGCCGTTGGACTCGTACATGGCGCGCCCGTCGCGGCGCGCCACCCCGTGATCTTACGCGAATCACACGTGCGGGAGGGCGCCGCTGGGCGGTGGTGGAGTGACCATTTCTACGAGTGTCGAATATCGGCCAATCCCCGCTCCACACGAGGTTCCAACCATGCGACATCGCATCTCCCGTTTCCTGCTGCTGCTGGCGGCGGCTGCCGCCCTGAACGCTCCCCCCGCGCTGAATGCCCAGACGGTGCGCATGCGTGCGGCCGACGGCGCCGAAGTCCTGCGCCTCGACGGAGGACACCTGCTCATCCTGCGCGAGTCCGGCGGCACGGTCGTCGTGGAATCGCTGCTCCGGGAGGACGGGCAGGCCGCCGCGCTCGATGTGAGAAAGGGTGATCGTCTGCGCGCCGTCGACGGTGCCGCCGTGGCGACGCTGCGCGATGCCGTGCAGGCCTACCAGCGCGTTGCCACTGGACAGCTGATGTCGCTCTCGCTGCTTCGCGGTGCGGACGCGCGAGTGGTGCGCGTCGCCAAACCCGCGCCCCTCCCGGACGGCCAGCGCACCCTCGCCATCAAGTCCGACGGCGCGGCCGCTGCGGCTGGCGGCGCAGGTGCCTGGACGACTGCGGGAAGTGGCGCCGCGGCCACGGTCTCCATCGCGGGGGCGCAGGTGGGCGAGAACGACCAGGGCATGCCGGCGGTGACACACCGGACGGCACACCCAGCGGCATCTGCGGTTGCACTTCGCGTGGGCGACGTGGTCACGGCGGTGAACGGACGCTCCCTTGCGGCGCTTGCGGGTCTCGTGAAGCTGTACGGCGACATTGCGGTGGGCCAGGAAGTGGTCCTCACGATCCGGCGCGGGAGCGAAGAGCTGCAACTCCGCTTCCTCAAGCCGGAGGACAAGTGATCAACGGCCAGCGACGCCGGCCGGGTACACCCATCAACGGGGCCGCGCCCTCGGCACGCGCTTCAAGGTGGCCGCTGATCATGGCGCTCGCCTTCGTGGCGGCGGTCGCTACGCCTGCGATGGGGCAGCCGTCATTTCGCGACCTCGACTCGACCTTCGCCCGTTGGCGCACCGGGTCGCCGCGGCCGGCGGTGGCGTTGGCGGTGGTGCGCGGCGACCGCATCATCTACCGGGCCGTCGCGGGGTACGCGGACCTCGAGCGCCTGGTCCCCGCGAGCGCCGAGACGCGCTTCGACTGGGCGTCGATCGGCAAGCAGTTCACCGCCTTCGCCGTGAGCCAGCTCGTGTCGAACGGAGTGCTGGCCCCCGACCAGGACGTGCGACGCTACATCCCGGAGCTCGACCTCGGAGGGGCGCGCGTCACCATCGAGCAGCTCCTGCATCACACCGCAGGGATCGAGGACGTCGACGGCCTGCTGGCGCTGGCGGGGGGACGCACGGGCGACTTGCTGACCCACGCCGACCTGGTGCGGCTGCTCGCGCGCCAGCAGCTGCTGCGCTTCGCACCGGGCAGCGCGCATGCCTACAGCAACGGTGGATACGTCCTGCTCGCCGAGCTGGTCGCGCGGGCCACCGGCACCGATTTCGTGAGGTGGAGCGACTCGGCCATCTTCCGGCGCGTGGGGATGTCCCGCTCGGGCTTTCTCGCCTCGCCGCTCGCCCTCGTGCCGCACCGCGCCCTGCCGTACGTGCCCGTCCCAGGGGCGGCCGAGCACTGGCGTCCCTCGACGGCCGACACGTATCCCGGAGCCGGCGGCCTGTACGCGACCATCGACGACCTCGCCCTCTGGGCGCGGCACCTCTTGCAGCCGACGGTGGACGTGGACGCCACCCGCCGCCTCTTCCAACGCGGACGTCTCACCAACGGCGACT
>CAZVDJ010000058.1:0-13600 GCA_964626245.1 uncultured Gemmatimonadaceae bacterium | reverse complement strand
GGCATCTACAGCTTCATCGGGCGACTCGCGCCGGGACAGACCGTGGACGCGATGGGTCCCGCGCTCGAGCAGCTCGGCGGGCTCCTCAACGAGCGCTTCGACTATCCGGAGCAGTGGGATCCCACGCGGGCGATGGTCCTGACGCCCATGCGCGATGCGCTGGTCGGCGCGCTCCGCCCCGCGCTGCTCGCGACGCTGGGGGCCATGGCCGTGATCCTCCTCATCGCCTGCGCCAACGTGGCCGCGCTCATGCTGGGGCAGGTGGAGGGACGCACGACCGAGCTGGCCGTGCGCAGCGCACTGGGCGCGGAGCGAGGCCGTCTGGTGCAACAGCTCCTGGTCGAGGCGCTGCTGGTAGGCGTCACCGCCGGGGTCGCGGGCGCCGCCATTGCCGCGGCGGGCTTCTCCCTCCTGGCCGGGGCACTCCCGTTAGGCGCGTGGGGGGCGGCGGCCGTGCCGCACTGGGGGGTCTTCTGGGTCGCGATGGTGGTGTCGCTCGCGGCGGCGCTGCTGGTCGCGCTGGTCCCCGTCGTCACACTCTGGCGCGGCGACCTGCGCGACGCGCTGGGGCGCGCGCGCCCGGGAGGGGTGGCCGGGCGCGGCGGGCGCCTGGAAGGCGGGCTGGTGGTGGCCGAGGTCGCCATGGCCGTGCTCATGACCGCCAGCGCGGCGCTGCTGGGTCGCAGCGTCTCCAACCTCTACGCCATCGACCCCGGCATTGCGGCCGACGGGGCTGCGGTCGTCGACCTCGCCTTCGGCGACTTCATCACCCGGCCGCAGCGTGAGCAGCTCCTGCGCGACCTGGTGGCAGCCAGCCAGTCGCTGCCGGGGGTGCGCAGCGTGGCCTTCACGCAGAAGCTCCCGTTGCGCGGTTCAGGCGACAACTGGGGAATCTCGGTGGAGGGGCGCCCCGACCTGCAGGCGTCGACGACGGCCTATCGCGTCGTGTCGCGCGACTACCTCCCCACCATGGGCATGCCGCTGCTGCGCGGGCGTGGCTTCGAGAGCTACGACCGCCAGGAGAGCGAACTCGTCGTGCTCGTCAACGAGGCGCTCGCGCAGCAGTACTTCCCGGGCGTCGATCCCATCGGCCGCCGCATCTCGAGCGGCTTCGACACCACCTGGGCGCGCATCGTGGGCGTGGTGCGCACCGCCGCCGAGGCGAGCCTCACCGATCCGCCGCAGCCGGCGCGCTACATGCTCGCCGACCAGGTGCCGTGGGTATCGGCGGCCCAGTCACTCGTGCTGCGCGTTGCACCTGGAAGCGACCCGGCGGCGCTGCTGCCGGCCGCGCGCCGCGTCGTCGAGCGCACCGCGCCGGGCGTCGCCGTGCAGGACGCCACGACCTTGTCGGTCCTCTTCGGGCGCGCGGTCGGCCCGGTGCGGCAGGTCATGACGCTGCTGGCCGTGCTCACCGCGCTGGCGCTCACCCTCGGGGCGGTGGGCGTGTACGGCGTCATCTCCCACTTTGCCGCACGCCGCCAGCGCGACTGGGGCATTCGCCTGGCGCTCGGGCTGCGCCCGTCGCAGGTGGTGCGCCACATCGTCGGTCGCGGCGTGTCGCTCGTGGCCGCCGGCGTGGCGCTCGGCGTGGTGGCTGCCGTGAGTTTGGCCAGGCTGCTCGCGTCGTTCCTCTACGGGGTGGGGGCCAGCGACCCGCTGCCGCTGGCCACCGCCTCCGGCATCCTCCTGGCCGTGGGGGCACTGGCGGCCTGGATCCCCGCGCGGCGCGCCGGGCGCGTGCATCCCGCCGTGGTGCTGCGTGAGCAGTAGTGGCCATGACGACGACACTCCGCCGCGGCCGAGACCAGGAGGCGAACCGTGAGCGCTGACGCTCCGCTGGGGACGTTCGAGGAACAGGTCATGGTCGCCGTGCTGCGCACGGGGAGCGACTCCTGGGGCTCGCGCGTGCGGCGCGAGCTGGAGGCGGTGACCGAGCGCGACGTGGCCATCGGCGCGGTGTACGCCACGCTCGACCGGCTGGAGGAAAAGCGGCTGGTGTCGTCGCGGCGGCTTGCGGCTGGCGGTGTGTCGCGGCGCTGCTTTGCCGTTACCGCCGCCGGCGCGCGTGCCCTGGCGGCCACGAGGACAATGCGCGAGCGCCTGTGGGCCGGCGTCTCCCTGCCCGCGGGCGCCTAGCCACGCGCGCGCTCGAGTGCGCGCTCCATCGCCAGTTCCGCCGCCAGGCTCGCGCCGTCACGCCCCACCGTCGCCACCGCCAGCGTGCGCGCACCGAGCACGTAGCGCACTTCGGCGTCACCGGCGGACAGGCTCCCCTCCACCTCCACCCGGTCCCAGCGCTCGGCGTGCCCCACGTACGCAATCGTCGCGTCGTAGTGCGCACTCCAGAAGAAGGGGACGGCGTCGAACCGTTCGTTCGCCCCCAGCACGTTGCGGGCGGCGGTGGCGGCCTGTCGCTGCGCCAGCACCCAGTGCTCCACCCGGATGCGTTCCCCGCTGTGCGCATCCGGCCAGCGCGCAATGTCCCCTACCGCCCAGATGCCGGGGGCGCTGGTGCACAGGCGGTCGTCCACCACTACCCCGCGCTCCACCGCCAGCCCTGCACGTTCCGCCAGCTCCACGTTCGGGCGAACACCCACGCCGGCGACCACCAGGTCCGCGCCGATGACCGTCCCGTCGTCGAGCAGCACGCCGTCGGCGCGCGTCTCCTGCGGGCGCCGCCCCAGGTGGAAGCGCACGCCGCGCTCCTCGTGCAGCCCCCGCACCCACTCCCCCACCTCGGGCCCCAGCACGCGCTCCAGGGGGCGCGCCTCCGGCGCCACCACGTGCACCTCCAGCCCCCGCATCACCAGCGACGCGGCCACCTCCAGCCCGATGAACGAGGCGCCGATCACCACCACGCGGCGGCTGGGCGTCGCCGTTGCCGCGGCAATGATCGCGCGACTGTCGGCCAGCGAGCGCAGCGTGAGCAGCGGCAGCTCGGGCGCGGTGGGAATCGGCAGCCGGATGGGAGTGGCGCCGGTGGCCACGATCAACGCGTCCCAGGGGAGCGTCGCGCCATCCGCCAGCTGCACCAACCGCCGCGCCGCATCGATCACCGCAACGTGGGCCCTCCGCAGCGTGAGCCCGCGCTCGGCGAGCTGCTCCGGGGACCGCAACGTCACCCACGCCTCCGGCGCGCTTCCCGCCAGGTAGTCCTTCGACAGGTTGGGACGATCGACCGCGGCGTCCGGATCCTCATCGAGCAGCGTCACCGGCCCATCGTACCCCTCGGCGCGCAGCGTCTCGGCAGCCATCACCCCGGCGGCACCGGCCCCGATGATCACCACCGACTGCGGCACGCGCGCCGGCGTGCGGCTGGCGGTGGTCGCCCGGCGGGCGCCGGTCACGCGCACCACGCCATCGCGTTCCTCCACCTCCCAGCACGGGAGTGGCGCGAGCGCCGGCCCTCGCAGCACGGCACCGGTTCGCAGGTCGAAGGCCGCATGGTGCCACGGGCAGCGAACCGCCGACCCGGCGACCAGCCCGTCGGGGAGCGGTCCGCCGTAGTGCGTGCACATCGCGCCCACGGCGTGACAATGCCCGCCAAGGCGCGTCAACAGCACCGCGTCCTCGCCCACGTGCCCGGCCAGCGGCACCCCCTCTGCCAGGCGATCGAGCGGGATCCCCGCTGCCAGGTCGGGCCCGCGGGCCGGCGCATTCCCTCCTGCCATTGGCGTGCCTCCCTAGCTCGCGTTAGGCGACTTGAGGAACTGGTCCAGCCAGCGCCGCTCGTTGAGCATGCGGTGCACCTGGTTCCACGATCCCGTGATCCCATGCGCCATGCCCGCGTACTGGATCATCTTCGCCGGCACGCCATTCTTCTTGAGCGCCACGTACATCTGTTCGGCCTCGCTGTAGGGGACCCGCTCGTCCACCTCGCCGTGCACGAAGAGCGTCGCCGCCTTCACGCGCCCGGCGTACGTCAGCGGCGACTGGCGGATCATGATGTTGCGCGCCGCCTCCTCCCACGGCGTCCCGAAGAACTCGGTCTCCTTCGTGCGCGCGATGTCGGCGGTGCCGTAGTCGCTCACCCAGTTCACGATCCCCGCGCCGGGAACCGCCGCCACGAAGCGTTCGGGATACTGCGTGATGAGCCAGTTGGTCATGAAGCCGCCGTAGGAGTGGCCGATGGACGCCACGCGCGACGGGTCGATGCGGGCCCGCGAGATGGCGTGATCGATCCCCGCCATCACGTCCTCGCCATCGCGGTCGCCCCACGCGCCCCATGTCCCCCACAGGAACTTCTCGCCGTAGCCGGTGGAGCTGCGGAAGTTCACCTTGAGCACGAAGTAGCCGTTGGCGGCGAAGTACTGGCTCTTGAAGTCGAATGTGTAGCCGTCCGCCGAATGCGGCCCGCCGTGGTTGCTCACGATGAGCGGGTACGGCCCCCGGTCGGCGCGATAGCCGTGGGGGTACAGCAGCCACCCCTCCACCGGCGTCCCGTCCTTGCTGGCGAATTGCAGCCGCTCGGCGGTGCTCAGCGCCACGTCGCGCACGAAGTCCTGGTGCACAGCCGTCAGCTGCCGCTCGCCGCTGCCGTCGATGTTGGCCACGTGCACCTCGGGCGGCGCCTCGATCTTCCCGACCAGGTACGCCATGCGCCGGTACCCCTTGTCGATGGAGAGCGCCATGATGCGGCGCTCGCCCTTCGTCACCTGCTCCACCACCCCGCCCGCCACCGGCACGCGGAACAGGTGCACGGTCCCGCCCACGCCGCCCATGAAGTAGACGTGCCGCCCGTCAGGGCTCCACGTGGCATCGGTCGGCAGGTAGTCCCACTCCCCGGTCAGGACGCGCTCCGCGCCGCCAGCTGCAGGAATCACCACCAGGTCCCGTGCCCCGCCGTGGTTCAGCTTGCGGGCGATCACCGCGTCGGTGGAGAGCTGCCGAGTGCTCAGGATCCACTGCCCGTCGGGCGAGGGGAGCGCGCCGCTGTACGTGAAGGAGCGGTCGCTGGTGAGGCGGCGGACCGATCCGTCGGGGGTAACGGTGTAGATCTCGGTGCTGCCATACGCGCGCTCGTTGCGGTAGGCCGAGTCGGCGGTGAAGACCAGCCGCGCGCCGTCCGAGGTCCACGCCAGGTTCCCCGGGCGCAGCCCCAGCCTGGTGAGCTGCTGCTCCGCCCCCCCAGCGCCCGCTGCAAGGAAGAGCTCCTGCGGCGGAAAGAGCGCGGGATCGGCGCGATTGGGCACGGGGTAGGGCTGGCCGTCGCGCTGGAAGTCGAGCCAGTCGAACTGCCGCCCCTTGAAGCGCGCCTCGTGCCGGCGCTCGAAGTCGCTGGTGTACGATGCCTCGCGGCGCTCAGGCGCGATGTCGCGCAGCACGACGCGCATCCGGCCGTCGGGTGAGACGAGCGCTCGCGCGTTGCCGCCGGCCGCGCCGCGAGCGCCGCGAACGGTCGGTTCGCCGCGCATCACACGACCCGGCGCCGAGGGGTCGACGACGAACGAGGTGCCGTTCGTCGCGAAGGTCAGGCGCCCATCGTCCTGCCACTGCGGGGCAGCGGCATCTGCACCGGCTTCACTCACGCGTCGCGGTGCGCCCGTCCCGTCGGCCGCCACCAGCCACACCTCTCCCTGCTCCGTATTTGTTGCCTCCACTCGCGTGGACACCGTGAAGGCCACCCATCGCCCGTCGGGAGAGATCTCGGGACGTCCCACCGACTTCATCCGGTAGAAGTCCTCGATGGCCAGCGCGCGCCCAGCCGCCTGCGCGCGGAGCTCGATGGGCAACCCTGGCAGTCCGAGGGCGATCGTCACGCCGACGGCGCGGGTGATCCAGGCTCCACGCGTCACCGCGCGGCGATGGAGCGAACGAGCGTCGAACATGGGCACACGAGCGTTCGGTCGCATCGTGGTATCCCTCGGCCGGAGAAGGGGAAGCCGCCCGGGACGCGACAAGTCGGGAGGGGCGGCGTTCGGGAGCGCCCCGCAATTCTGGTCGCCGTACCGTCCCGTCGCCAGCGACGCCGCACTCCCGGGGGTGGTCGGGGCTAGAGCCGGGCCGAGATCGGCTTGAGCGCCGAGGCGTCGCGCCCCGTGAAGAGGAGGCTGTGCCGGCGCGACCCATCGGCCGCCCGCACGATGTTCACCTGGTCGCCAAAGCTCTCGAGCATGAGGGCGTTCCCCATGCGCAGGCCATCGAGCGACCGCAGGCCGCTGGCCCGGAGCGTGAGTTGCAGCGTTTCTCCCTCGTCCCGCACGCCGGCCCACGCCAGCGAGACGGCGCGCCCGTCGGCGAGCACCAGGCGCACGCGCGCGCGTGCGTACCGCGCCATGGCGCTGTCCGGCGTGAGGGTGGCCGCACCTGCGCCCCGCGCGTACCGGGACGCGGCGGCCCGGAAGTCGTCGGCGAAGACCCGGATCGTCAGCTGCACCGACCGCTCGGCCGGATCCAGCCGCACGTCGGTGAAGGTGGTGTGCAGCGGGTGCGCCTCCAGCCGGACGGGATGTGCGAGCGTCGCGAGCAGCACCGCCAGGAGCAACGTGCGCACCGCCCGGTGTCGCCGCCGTGCGCCGTGTGCGGCGCGCGCGCCGCTCGCGCCGCGTGCGCCGCCTGCCTCGCCCCTACTCATGCGCGTCCTGCGAGAGCATCGCGAGTGCGCGACGTCCCTCGTGCCAGGCGCCGCCGGTGGCCCCCGGCGCCGAGCGGAGTGCACGCGCCAGGTGCTCCCTCGCCTGCGTCGTGTCGCCAGCCGCCAGCGTGATGAGCCCGGCATGCAGGGCGAGCTGCGGGTCTTCCGTGTGCAGCGCCAGGGCGCGTGCCATCGCCTCGCGCGCTTCGGCGTGCCGCGAGGCGCGGTACAGCGCCCACGCGTGCAGGTCGTGGCCATACACGTCCTGCCGGGTGCGCAGCTCGCGCCGTGCGCGCACCAGCACCTCGCGCCGGTCGCGCGCCGTGCCGTGGTCCAGCAGGAAGAGCCCCCACGCCCGGTGGATGGGACCGGGCTGGGCCAGCGCGCTCACCGCCATCGCCTCCGCCCACTGCCGGGCCTGCGCGCTGTCGCCGCGTGCGGCGTGCGCCTCGCTCAGGATGCCTAACGTGGCCGGTTCGAACTGCAGCGACACGGCCCGCTCCCCGGCCTCGATGGCCGCCTCCCACTGGCCACGAGCAGCGGCCAGTCGTGCCATGGCGCCCAGGATCCGGTAGTCTTCGGGCCATCGCGCCAGGCCGCGCTGGAAGGCGGCGTCCGCGGAGTCCAGCGCCCCGGCGCGCATCTCCAGCTCGCCCAGGCGAAAGTGGAACCAGCTCACCTGTTCGCGCGCCAGGTCGTCGCGAGGGTCGAGCTCCGCGGCGGCGCGGCGCAACAAGGCGCGGGCCGAGTCGCTGCGTCCGGTGATCTCGTACCACCGCGCCAGGCGCGCGGCGATCGTCGCGCGGTGCGCCGAGTGCCGCACGCGCTCGAAATGGACG
This sequence comes from uncultured Gemmatimonadaceae bacterium, assembly GCA_964626245.1. Classification (GTDB taxonomy): domain Bacteria; phylum Gemmatimonadota; class Gemmatimonadetes; order Gemmatimonadales; family Gemmatimonadaceae; genus SCN-70-22. The sequence goes on along the minus strand of CAZVDJ010000058.1, from coordinate 6,184 downwards.
CGCGCCGAGTCGTACTGTCCCACCTCGAGCTCGATCTCCCCCAGCAAGGCGACCATGGCCGGATCGCCCGCCATCACCGCCGCGCTGGAGCGCACCACCTGCAGCGCCTGGAGAAAGGCGTGCCGGGCCAGGAGCGCCGCGGCCAGCGTGGCCACCGCCTCGTCGTTTCGCGTGGCGCGCAACACGAGCGACTGCGCGGCCAGCAATTCGGCCTTCTCGTAGTCGGCGAAGGAACCGGTGGCCCGTGCCCGCTGCAGGTGCAACGCGGCCAGCGTGGCGCGGTCGGCGGCCCCCTGCGGGTCCTCGGCGACACGGCGCTCGTAGAACGCCAGGTCGGCGTCGAGCAGCGCGGCATCGGAGGGAAGCGACGGCGCATCGGCCACCGCGGCCGTCGGTCGCGCGTACCGCGCCGGCGTCGTGGAGCGGGCGGCCGAGACGGCGGCCAGCATCGATGCGGCGCCGAGTATCCCGAGTACGGCCCAATAGCTCTTCCTGCTCATCTCGATCCTCGGTGAGCCGACGGGACCACCGACGCTCGCCGGTGGTCCGGGAGCGTCGGTCGTCGCGACGGGAATCAGGTTGGCGGCGCCAGGTACGGGAACGTGGTGCCGAAGGCGCGGTCGTTGGCCGAGGCGTTGTCGGTGCACAGCGGCAACTGGAAGGGCGAGCACAGCGCGTTGTTCGGATCGAGGAACGAGCTGAAGATCGCGGTGAGTCCCAGGTCCACGACGTCATCGCTCAGCAGCCGTCCACCCCAGCCGTTGTTCAGCGCCCAGCTCAGCCACCCCGCGGTGCTGGCGGGCTTGCTCGGGTCGACGATGAGGATGTCGGGGTAGAGCACGCTTCCCAGTGTCGAGGCGAGCGTGGTCGAACGCCCGAAGCTGGTCACGAACTGCTCGGTCTGCGGGCGGAAGGTCGCCGTCGCGTACGGCTGCATGCGATTGTACGCGTCGTGGTTCGCCTTGACGATCGTGACCTCGCTGACGAGCGGGTTCCCCAGGAACTCCACCTGATCGTAGATGCGGGACGAGTTGTCGGCCTGCTGGGACATCTCGTCAGGCGAGAGGATGGACGACGCATCGTCGTCGGTGCTGCACGCGCCGGTGAAGAGCGCGATGGCCGCCAGGGCCAGCGCGGCGCGGGAACGGTGAATCCACTGCATGGAAGGGGTGCTCCTGTGTCGTTAGGGTTCGAAGGGCCGTCGGGCGGTGGCTCAGCCGCGGGCGCGGCTGGTCGTGCCCCACACGCCGAAGCGGCCGGGGTTGGACGGGTCGGCGACGAGCATCGAGACGGGGAGCTCGATCACGATCGCCATGTCGTTGAGGCCGCGCAGGAAGTCCACGGCTTCGCCCTTGGGGCGGAAGCTGCTGGCGCTTGGCGTGTCGGGGAGCTTGGACAGCGGCCCGCCCTCGGGCTTGCGGTCGGGGATGATGCGGAAGAACTGCTCGAGGTCGATGAAGAACGGATCGTCACGCGGGCCGGCGAAGAGCTGCACGCCGCTGCTGGATCCGAGCACGCGATTCACGGGACCGCGCAGGGTGGGGGCACCGCTCAGCAGCATGTTGGCCGTGCCCACCTGCGCCGGCTTCAGCGGGCCGCGCAGCGTCACTTCCTGCCGGGTGGGCGCGCCGGAGAACGTCACCTGGAAGACCAGGTCCTCCACCGCATCTCCCGTGTTGTCCACCTTGAGCTGGTACAGCGCCTCGCGCTCGTTCTCGAAGGTGAAGGTGGGGGTGCGCGCGGGGGTGACGGGGGAGGCGGTGCTGAGCACCAGCGCAATGCGGCCCGGCGTCGACGACGGGAAGGCGTACACGTCGTTGACATCGAACCGCTGGTTGAACTCCACGAACGGGGTGTCCTGATGGTCGGAGGCCATCAGCGTCCCGGCGGTGACGGCAGCGGCGAGCACCACGGCCGCACCGATCATGGGCGCGAGGTGCTCGCGCCGCCTAAACCAGTACTTCATCTCGAATCTCCACGGCAAGAAGGAAACGGGCGCTCCGGGCATCAGCGTCCCGGGGTCCGGCAGTGGAGGTACGCCGCCAGTGCGCCAGCGGATTGCGCCGGCGCGTCATGCCGCCGGAACGGGCCACGGCGGCGCGTGCGCGAGCGACGCCGTTCCGCAGCGTCCCGGCGTGCCGTGCACGGCGGTACGCCGCGGGATGCGCCGGCCCTTCCCGCCGCTTGCGCACGGGTGGGCGGCGCCTATGTTCGTCGCGCGCCGCTCCCGCCGTCCAGGCCGCCGCTCGAGGCGTCGGCATCCGCGCGACCCGCGCCATCACCCATCACCACACACGCATGACACAGCACAAGGAAGAGTGGGGTTCCCGGCTGGGCGTGATCCTCGCCATCGCCGGGTCTGCCGTCGGCCTTGGGAACTTCCTCCGTTTCCCGGGACAGGCGGCCGCCAACGGCGGCGGCGCCTTCCTCATCCCCTACTTCTGCGCCCTCTTCCTGCTGGGTATTCCCATCGGGTGGGCCGAGTGGTCCATGGGTCGCTACGGCGGCCGCAAGGGGTTCAACTCGGCCCCCATGATCCTCGGCGCCATCGGCAAGGGACGGCTTGCGCGCTACCTCGGCGTCATCGGCGTCCTCATCCCGCTCGGCGTCTCGTACTACTACATCTTCATCGAGACGTGGACCTTCGGCTACTTCCTGAAGTACCTCACCGGCGGCGTGGGGGTCGATCCCAGCGCGAGTGTCGCCGACCAGACCGCGCAGGCCGCGGCTTTCTACGGCGCGTTCACCGGCGCCGATGGTGACGGGACGCTCTTCACCGGCGACTCGCGTTTCACGATCATCTCGTGGATCGCCGTCTTCGCCATCAACATCTTCTTCGTCTTTCGCGGGCTGTCGAAGGGGATCGAGAAGTTCGTGACGTGGGCCATGCCGGCGATGGCCGTCTGCGCCCTCATCGTGCTCATTCGCGTCCTCACCCTGGGCACGCCTGACGCGGCCAACCCCGACCAGAACGTGATCAACGGCCTGGGCTACATGTGGAACCCGAACTACTCCAAGCTCGGTGACTTCTCCACCTGGATGGCCGCCGCGGGGCAGATCTTCTTCTCCCTCTCCGTCGGCTTCGGCGTCGTGATCAACTACTCGTCCTATCTCAAGAAGAAGGACGACATCGCCCTCTCGGGGCTCACCGCTGCCTCCACCAACGAGCTGTTCGAGGTCGGCTTCGGCGGCATGATCACCCTCACCGCCGCCTTCGTCTTCCTTGGCCTCAGCGGAACCACGGCCGCCGTCGCCACCGGGTCGTTCAGCCTCGGCTTCGCCACCTTGCCGGTCGTCTTCGCGCGCATGGGGGCGCTGGGCAACTTCATCGGCGCCGCCTGGTTCTTCATGCTCTGGCTCGCGGCGATCACCAGCTCGCTCTCCATGTACCAGCCCGCGATCGCGTGGCTCAAGGAGTGCACCGGGTGGTCGCACAAGCGCGCCACCTCAACCATCGCCTCACTCGGTCTCCTGGGCGGCGTGCTCACGCTCTGGTACACGCAGGGCGGGCAGTTCTGGAGCACGATGGACTTCTGGGTCGGCACCTACCTCATCTTCGCGCTCGCCGGTGTCCAGATCATCTACTTCGCCTGGGTCTTCGGCATCGACCGCGGGTGGAAGGAGATGCACCAGGGGGCGGCGATGCAGATTCCCACGGTCTTCAAGTTCATCATGAAGTACGTGGCGCCCACGTACCTCATCGTGGTCTTCGTGGGCTTCACGATCCAGAACCTCGGACCGTCGATCAGCGCGGCGTGGGCCAGCACGGGATCTCGCACCGCGGTACTGACCATCCTCGCGACCCTCGCCTTCCTGCTGTACTACACGGTGCAAGGCGAACGACGCCAGCGGGCGCTTGGTGCCGACATCGACGACCTCAAACCGGCCGACTGAGCCAGGAGACGACCATGACTGCTGGTGGATGGATCTGGATGATCGTGTCGCTCGCCTTCGTTTGGGGGCTGACCTTCTGGTGTTATGCGCGCGTCCTCTCGAGCCCGCAGGAAGAGAAGGCGCCGCCGGGCTACGGACCGTAGCGGATCGTGAAACGCCACGCGGCACGGCCATGACGCTCTGGCCGTGCCGCGTGGCGTTTGTGCCCCTCTCTCGCCGCGACGCTACGGCGTGTGCATGCGGGCCAGCCAGGGGGCCAGGACGAGCGCCACGACGCAGGTCACCTTGATCAGGATGCTCAACGCAGGGCCCGACGGGTCCTTGTAGGGATCGCCCACCGTGTCGCCCACCACGGCGGCCTTGTGCGGCTCGGACTTCTTGCCGCCATGCTGCCCCCCCTCGATGTACTTCTTGGCGTTGTCCCACGCCCCGCCGGCGTTGGCCATCATCAGCGCCAGCAGCGCGCCGCACACCGTGACCCCGGCCAGCAGCCCGCCTAACGCCTCGGGGCCCAGGAAGACCCCCACCAGGAAGGGCGCCGTGACCGCCAGCAACCCGGGCGCCAGCATCTCGCGCAGCGCGGCACGCGTCGCGATGTCCACGCACTGCGAGCTGTCGGCCTCGGCCGTCCCTTCCAGCAACCCGGGAATCTCGCGGAACTGCCGGCGCACCTCGGCCACCACGCGCTGCGCGGCCCGCCCCACCGCCGTCATCGTCATCGCTGCCACCAGGAAGGGGAGCGTGGCGCCGAAGAAGAGGCCGATCATCACCGTCGGATCGGTGAGGTTGAGGTCCAGCACCGACCCCGGCGGCGTGACGGCGCTGGCATAGGCGGAGAAGAGTGCGAGCGCCGTGAGCACCGCCGACCCGATCGCGAATCCCTTCCCGATCGCGGCCGTCGTGTTGCCTAGCGAGTCCAGTTCGTCGGTCACCGCGCGCACCTCCGGTCCCAGCGCCCCCATCTCCGCCACGCCGCCGGCGTTGTCGGCAATCGGGCCGTAGGCGTCGACCGTCATCGTGATCCCCACCGTCCCGAGCATCCCCACCGCCGCCAGGGCGATTCCGTACAGCCCGGCCGCCTCGTGCGAGATCCAGGTCGTGAGCGTGATCACCAGTACCGGGAGCGCCACCGACTGCTTGCCGATCGCGAGCCCCGCGATGATCGTCGTCGCGGGCCCGCTCAGGCTCGCCTCCGCGATGTCGCGCACCGGCTGTGCCGAGGTGTAGTACTCGGTGATCAGCCCGATGAGGATCCCCGCGACGGTCCCAGCCACCACGGCGACGAACGGCTGCATCGGACCGCTGGCGGCAATCGGCATCCCCTGGCACACCACCCAGGCCAGCGCCACGAAGACCCCCGCGCCGATGAAGGCCACCAGCCGCAGGGCGAGCGCGGGGCGACCATGGGCCAGCAGCCGGATCGTGGCCAGCCCCACCACCGATGCCACGAACCCCGCCATCGCCAGCAGCAACGGGAGGGCGACGGCGTTCAGGCGGCTCATCGCGTCGATCGCCGGCCCGGTCGCCGCCAGCGCGATGGCGGCCACCACGGCGTCCACATAGCTCTCGAAGATGTCGGCCCCCATCCCCGCCACGTCCCCGACGTTGTCGCCCACGTTGTCGGCGATCGTCGCCGGATTGCGGGGATCGTCCTCCGGGATTCCCGCCTCGACCTTCCCCACCAGGTCGGCCCCCACGTCGGCCGCCTTTGTGTAGATCCCACCCCCCACGCGCGCAAAGAGCGCGATCGACGACGCCCCCATCGCGAAGCCGCTGACGACCTCGCTGAACTGGACGAGTCGCTCGGCCGTCTCGCCCTCGATGCCGGTGAAGCGCACCATCCAGTTGCCGATGAGCCCCAGGCCGATGAGTCCCAGCGACGCCACGGCCAGCCCCATCACCGAGCCGCCGCCAAAGGCCATCAGCAGCGCCGGACGTCGTCCGCCGGAACGGGCCGCCTCCGCCGTGCGCGTGTTGGTCTTGGTGGCCGCGCGCATCCCGAGGAAGCCCGCGAGCACCGATGCCATTCCGCCAAAGACAAAGGCGGCGCCGATCCACGGCCCCACCGTGGCGGCCAGCGCCCACGCCACCAGCGCCAGCACGGGAAGCAGGACCAGGTACTGGCGACGCAGGAAGGCACCGGCGCCAGCCTCGATGAGCCTCCCGATGCGTTGCGTACGCTCGTCGCCCGGCGGCGCCGAGACGATCCGCCGGTAGAGGACGACGGCGAAGAGCAACCCGATGAATCCGGCCAGCGGGGCCAGGGTGACGAGCGATCGCATGGAGGCAG